>JBMCWS010000029.1:0-25057 GCA_048621375.1 Pseudomonadota bacterium
GGCTGAGGCCGAGAGCCTCGCGGCGAAATCGGCCGACGCGTTGAACCAGATCGAGGAGAACCTGGCCGTTCTGCGCCGCCGGCTCGGTGACGAGGAACAACCTTGATGGAGGGCACGTTCATGACGACCGATTTCGCCCGATGGTGTGTGCTCGGCTGCGCGGCGGTGCTCGTGCTCGCCGCGGGTTGCGCGGGGGTGCCGGAAAGCGAGGTGCTCGACCAGGCCCGGGCCGAATTCTCCGTCGCCGACGAGCAGGACCGCATGTACGACTTCGCCAGCCGCCCCATGAATCAGGCACGGCAGCACTTGCGCCGGGCGGAGGAGCTGCAGGCGGCGGGCGAGCGTCTCGAGCTCATCGAGCACGAAGCCGTCATGGCGCGGCAGTACGTCGCCCTGGCGGAGGCGCAGACGCAGCGCGGTCTCACCCAGGAGGAGATCGATCAGGCGGACCGCCGGCGGCAGGCGTTGCTCCTGGAAATGGAGGAGCAGCGCGCCGGCGAGGCGTCGCAACGCGCGGCTGCCGCCGAGTCGGAGCTCGAAGCGGCGCGGGCGGAGCTGGCCCACGCGGAGGAGCGGGCCCGCAATCTCTCGGAGACGGTGAGCGAGCTCGAAGTGGCTCAGGACGAGCGCGGCACCGTGTTCACGCTGTCCGACGTGGTGTTCGATTTCGACAGCGCCGAGCTCAACGAAGGCGGCCGGCGAACCCTCGCCCGCATCGCCGACACCCTGAGCGAGTATCCGGAGGGCCGGATCCTGGTGGAAGGCTATACCGACAGCGTCGGGGACGACGAGTACAATCAGAGCTTGTCCGAGCGTCGCGCCCGATCGGTGCGCGACGCCTTCATCGATCAGGGCATCGATCCGCAGCGCATCCGCGCGGAGGGTCATGGCGAGTCCTATCCCGTTGCATCCAACGATACCGCCGAGGGCCGGCAACTCAATCGCCGGGTGGAGATCGTGGTGGCGTCCGGCGGTGAAGAGCCGCAGGGCCGGGCTGCCGCAGTCGGGGAGGACTCGATGCAGTGAGGCGGCTGCTGCTCCTGCGCAACCCGTCCGCGGGTTCCGGCGAGGCGCTGGCGGACGATGCGCTGGGCGTGCTCCGCGATACCGGGCTCGAGCTGCTCGAGTTCGAGCCGCGCGATGCCTCCGAGCTCGATTCCCTCATCCGCACACACGGCGCCGGCGTCGACGCGGTGGTGGTGGGGGGCGGGGACGGAACGCTCAACGCCTCCGTGGAAGCCCTGCTCGAGGTCGGCCGTCCGCTGGGCGTGTTGCCGTTGGGTACCGCCAACGACTTTGCGCGCACGATGGGGATTCCCGACGATCTGCACGCGGCGTGCGCCATCGTCGGCGCCGGCTACGTCCGCCGCGTGGACGTGGCCCGGGCCAACGGCCGGCCGTTTCTGAACGCTGCCGGTATCGGTCTCAGCACCCGGGTGGCCCGCCGCCTGGCTCGGGAGGACGGCGCCAAGCAGCGACTCGGTCCGTTCAGCTATCCGGCGGCGGTCGTCGAAGTGCTGCGTGCGCAGCGGCCCTTTCGCGCCCGGATCGCCTCGCCGGGGTCGGTTCACGAGTTGAAGTCCATTCAGATCACCGTGGGGAACGGCGTCTACTACGGCGGCGGTGCGCCGCTCGGTCAGGACTGCGCCATCGACGACGGCTGCCTGGATCTCTACAGTATCGAGCCGCTGCCGGGCTGGCGGCTGGTGATCGTGGCGCTTTCCGTCTACCGCGGCACCCACACCGAGCGCGACGAGGGCGTGGCGACCGACCGGGGCGCGGAGTTCGAGGTGGTGACGCATCCGCCGATGGAGGTGAGTCTGGACGGTGAGCCGCGTTTCCGTACCCCGGTCACCTTCAGCGTCGCGCCCCGGGCGCTGCCGGTGCTGGCGCCGCGGCCCGAGACCGTGGCCCCGGAGCCTAGAGCAGGTCCGTGAGCAGTATGCCGACCCCAAAGCGCTCGATGTGGGCGTCGTAGTCGATGAGGCTCTCGCCGTAGCCGTTGAAGTACTGCGCATAGCCGCGGATGCCCCGCCACAGCGGGAACGTCCACTCGAGCTGCACGGCGCCCTTGTTGTCGCCGCGCAGGTTGTTGCGCAGCAACAGGCTCCATTCGTGGTCACCGCGCCGGTATATCGTGGTCAGCTCGAAGTGCCCCATGTACTTCTCGATGTCCGGATTGTCGTCCCCGCGGGGCTCGAAGGGGTCGTCCTTCTCCGCCTCGGGGATGCGCCACCAGGGCTTGAGCCCGACCACCAGGTTCTCCTTCTCGAAGACGAAGTCGGCGTACACACGGTTCCAGCTCCGCGAGAAGGTGCCGCCGCGTCCGTTGGACTCATGGACGAACCCGAAGGAGGCGAGCCCGGCGTCGAGCCCGAACGGGCCCCAGTCGATGGGCGTGACCCAGAACAGCTCCGGCCGGTAGTCGGTTTCCCGGAACGGGGCCGACACTTCGGAATTGTACGCCTGCCAGAACGACAGGGTCGTGAAGGCGAAGTACAGTCGATCCCGCGGCAGGAGCAGCCCATCGGCGAGCGTGAACTTGAGGCTGAGCTGGAACTTCGCCTCGACATTGTCGAGATTTTCCGGCTGCAGGGCAGCGCCGGACGCCTCGGCGAATGGTGCTTCGTTGGGATCCACCATGTAGGTGGCCGGAATGAAATAGTTGCGCTCGTGCGGTGTCAGCAGTGAGCGAAAGCCTTCGGCGGTGTCTTCACGCCACCGGCGTTCGAGGAGCAGGGAGCGTTTCACTGCCGGCTCGGCGTCACTGGTGCAGGTCGCCTTCAGCTCACCGACCGTCACGTCGTCGTCGGCCTGTTCGAGCTCTCGGAGCAGACAGGCGTTGCCCGGCTCGTCGGGAGCGGGGGCGGATGCGGTGGCCGTGGCCGAGCCGAGGGCTACGCCAACGACACAGGCCGTCGCTGCGGCCGTTTTCGGGATGCGGTTCGGCATCATGGAATGGTCGGGTGGGGGGCCGGGGTACGCATGGCTGGATGGGCGATCGGCGACGCGGGCAATTAATCACGTGCGGCGGTGTGCCGCAAGCGGTATTCGCCGGCGCCGGGCTGACGGCGTTGACGAGGCGCGGGCTTCGTGTGAGTCTCGCCGGTTCATCGCGAATCCCAGAAGGAGTATCCCGTGGCCGAGTTTCCTCTTCCCAATTTCTCCACCGACTTGAGCGGCCAGGTCGCGCTGGTCACCGGCACCACGTCCGGGCTGGGGCGGCGTTTCGCCCGCGTCCTGGCCGCCTCCGGCGCCAGCGTCGCGGTCACGGGCAGACGGGTGGAGCGGCTCGAGGAACTCGCGGCGGAGATCCGCGCGGACGGCGGCACCTGCCATCCGGTGCGGCTCGACATGACCGACACCGACAGCATCTTCTCGGTGGTCGGCGAGGTCGAGCGGACCCTCGGGCCCGTCACCATTCTGGTGAATAATGCCGGCATTCCCGACGCCCAGCGCGCCCACAAGATGTCCGTGGAGCTCATCGACGACGTATTCGGCACCAACCTGCGGGGGCCGTACGTGTTGTCGTGTGAGGTGGCCCGCCGTCTCATCGAGCACAAGTTGCCGGGGCGGATGGTGAACATCTCCTCCATGGGGTCGTTTCAGTACGGCGGCAACGGCGCCGCCCTCTATTCCATCACCAAGGCCGGCATCAACCGCATGACCGAGGTGCTCGCGGTGGAGTGGGCCCGTTACGACATCAACGTCAACGCCATCGCGCCCGGCGCGTTCTCGTCGGAGATGCTGGACGGCATGCTCGAGCGCATGGGGGACATCCGCCAGCACTTCCCCCGCAAACGCCTCGGTGATCCGGCGCAGATGGACAGCACCCTGCTGTATCTGGTGGCGCCCGCCTCGGAATGCGTCACCGGCACGGTGGTCAAGATCGACGACGCCCAGGGGCCCCGCTGATGCCGAGGCTCCCGGGCCGAGCCGCGAAACGCGGTTGCGCAAAAAAAACCCCGGCGCACAGCCGGGGTCTTCAACGGGTAGCTGACCTACCCGGTTGTTGTTATTCGGTCAGTGTAACGCATTCCGTGGCGTGTGTTGAGACGCCCGCCGCAGCGGGTTGCCCGGTGTACGGGGCGCCCGACAACGCCGACGGCCCGGGTTGGCATCTGCATGCATAGGGGGCATCATGCCCCCATACACGCCGAAAGCGGGGCGTTCGCCCCGATCCTTTCTGTTTCTCACTTCGCAGCTCTCAGGGAGCCGATGTCATGAAAATCGCTGATCAATGCGTGGTCTCCATTCACTATACGCTGACCGACCAGCAGGGCGAGGAGCTGGATTCCTCCAAGGGGCAGGAACCGCTCACCTACCTGCACGGCAGCCAGGGGCTCATCCCGGGGCTCGAGCGCGAGCTGGAGGGTCGCGAACCCGGTGAGCAGTTCGAAGCCACCGTGCAGCCCGAGGAGGCTTACGGCAGCGTCAACCCTGAGCTGATCCAGGACGTGCCGCTGGAGGTTCTGGACGGCATCGAGAACCTCCACGTGGGAATGGCGCTGCAGTCGCGGGCGCCGGACGGCCGGGTGCAGAACCTGAAAGTCGACGCCATCGGTGAGGAAACCGCCACCCTCAACGCCAACCATCCGCTGGCCGGTGAGGTGCTGCACTTCGACGTGTCGGTGGAAGACGTCCGCGAGGCGTCTCCGGAAGAGCTGGAGCACGGTCACTCGCACTGAGCGAGCCGGGGACCATCGGCCTCCCGGCATCGCGGGCGCCAGGGGGGCCGTTGTCGAGACACGGGAGGGGGATATGCACGTCCTGCGACGGCTGGCGGTTGCGCTGGGGTCGGGGCTGCTGCTGCTCGGTGGCTGCGGGGAGCAGGCGGTCGAGCCCGAGATCCCCTCCGCCAACGTCCGCGTTCTCGCCCAGGGCGCCGGGATCTCCGGTGCCAACGGTCTTCACTTCGGGCCCGAGGGGCTGCTCTACGTGGCCTCGGTCATGGACTCCGAGCTGCTGGTCATGGATCCCGACAGCGGCGAGGTGCGTCAGCGTCTCACCGCTCGGGACGGCGTGGTGGGCCCCGACGACGTGGCGTTCTCGCCCGAAGGCGCTTTTTACTGGACCTCCATCCTCACCGGCGAGGTGGCGGGATTCACCGTGGAGGGGGAACGGGTGGTCGCCGGCAACGTCGGCGCCGGCGCCAATCCGCTGACGTTCTCCGACGACGGACGCCTGTTCGTCGCCCAGTGCTTCCTCGGCGACGGCCTTTTCGAGCTCGACCCGGAGGGGCGCGAGTCGCCGCGAATAGTGGCCGACGACCTCGGCCCGGGGTGCGGGCTCAACGGCATGGACTGGGGGCCGGACGGCCGCCTCTACGGTCCGCGCTGGTTTCGCGGCGAAGTGGTCAGCTACGACGTCGACAGTGGCGAGCGCCGCCTCGAAGCCGACGGTTTCGAGGTGCCCGCCGCGGTGAAGTTCGACCACGAGGGGCGGTTGCACGTGCTCGACAGCGGCGCGGGCGAGGTGGTTCGCCTGGCGTCCGGGGAACGCCGGACCGTGGTCCGCCTCGCGCCGGGGCTCGACAACCTCGCCTTCGGCCCGGACGGCCGCCTGTTCGTGTCGAGCTTCACCGACGGTTTCGTGGTGCGCGTCGATGGCGACGGAACCGTCACCGAGCTCTCTCCCGGCGGCATGGCGCACCCCGGCGGGGTGGCGGTCGTCCCCGGCGCCGGGGGTGAGGCGCAGGTCATGGTGGGGGACCTGCACGCCCTGCGCGGCTTCGATCCGGATTCGGGCGAGGCGCGCTACGTGGCCCGGAACATCATCGGCGTGGGCGAGCTCGGCGGCGTCGGGTCGGTGGCCGCCGACGGTGAGCACCTGATCGTCACCGGCTTCAACGCCGACGACGTGCGGGTCTGGGATCCCCGGGAAAACGTCGTGGTGGCGCGTTACCCGGATCTGAGCGCGCCGGTGAGCGCGATCCGCTATCAGGGCAGCGTGGTGGTGGCCGAGCACGGTGAGCAGCGGGTGGTGAGCCTCGGCGGCGACGGTGAGACCGTGCTCGCGCGGGATCTACCCGCACCGACCGGGCTCGCGACCGACGGCGACCGGCTGTGGGTGAGCGATCGCGAGCGCGGAGAGGTTCTGGAGATCGCCCGGAGCGGCGACGCCATGACGCCGGTGGTGGTCGCCGACGGCCTCAAGGCGCCGGAAGGCATCGCCGTTGTGGACGACGGCATCGTCGTGGTGGAAGGCGAGTCCGGCCGGGTGCTGCACCTGACGCCCGCGGGCGGCAAGTCGCTACTGGCGGTGGTCTCGCCGGGATCGCCGCCGGTCTCGGAGGCGCAACCGCCGTCGGGCGTCTTCAATGACGTGGCCGCCATGGGTGATGCACTGTTCGTCTCGGGCGAGAGCCATCGGGTGCTGTACCGGATCGACCGCGGTGCGTCGGCTTCTGCCGTCCAGTAGAATGGCCGTTACGAATGTCCTGAAACCGGAAGCAATACAACCATGGAAAACGTCTACATCGTCGAAGCCGTCCGCAGTCCCATCGGCAAGCGCGGCAAAGGCCTCGCGGGCCTCATGCCGTCGGATCTGCTGGGTGCGGTGCAGAAAGCGGCGCTGGAGCGCAGCGGCGTCGAGCCGTCGAAGATCGGTCAGGTCGTGGGCGGTTGCGTCTCCCAGGTGGGCGAGCAGTCCTTCAACATCGCCCGGATCGCCTGGCTCTCCCAGGGGCTCCCGGAGGAGGTCGCCTCCACCACCGTGGATTCCCAGTGTGGCTCCAGCCAGCAGGCCACGTCCCTGGGTGCCGCGATGGTGGCCTCCGGTATGGAGGATCTGGTCATGTCCTGCGGCGTCGAGATGATGAGCCGGGTACCGCTGGGCTCGAACATGAAAGACGCCGTCCCCATGGGCGAGAGCTACTTTTCGCACTATCAGCCCACCAGTCAGTTCCAGGGCGCGGCCATGATCGCCGAGGAGTACCAGATCACGCGCGCTGACACCGACGCCTTCGGCTTGCGCAGCCAGGAACGGGCCAATCGCGCCTGGGCGGAGGGCCGCTTCGACCGTGAGATCACGCCGATCGAGGCCCCGGTGCTCGACGAGGAAGGCAATCCCACCGGCGAGACCCGGGTGGTCAGCCGTGACGAGGGCCCGCGGGAAACCACCCTCGAGGCCCTGCAAGGCCTGAACCCGGTCGCCGGACAGGAAATCCACACCGCCGGCACCAGCTCTCAGGTGTCCGACGGTGCCGCCGTGGTGATTCTCGCGAGCCAGAAGGCGGTGGACGAGCTGGGCCTGAAGCCGCGGGCGCGCATCGTCGCCACGACCCTCGTGGGGGTGGATCCGGTGACCATGCTGAAGGGGCCGATCCCGGCGAGCCGCAAGGTGCTGGATCAGGCCGGCATCAGCGTGAGCGATGTCGACGTCTTCGAGGTGAACGAGGCCTTCGCTTCTGTGGTCCTCGCCTGGGAGAAGGAGCTGAATCCGGATCCGGAGCGGGTGAACCCCAACGGCGGCGCCATCGCGCTGGGGCACCCCACCGGCTCCACCGGGGCCCGCCTGATTACCACCGCGCTCCACGAACTCGAGCGCAGCGGCGGCCGCTACGGCCTGATCGCCATGTGCTGTGGCGGCGGCCTCGGCACCGGCACGCTCATCGAGCGGCTCTGACCGGGCCGGGCGTGCCGGGAGGCGTGTCCGGTGACGGAACGCTACGCCGTCGACGATCTGAAGGCTTTCGCCGCTGCGCTGTTCGAGCGCAGCGGGCTCGCCGAGGATCGCGCCCGCAGCATGGCCCGGGTGTTCGTGGAAGCCGACCTCCTCGGCTTCACCACCCACGGCCTGCAGCGGGTGCCCATCAACCTCGAGTGGCTGCACGCCGGCTATACCCGCAAGCGCGGCGAGCCCGAGGTGCTCGACGAGCGGCAGGCGGCGTTCTCCTGGGACGCGGCGTTTCTGCCGGGCCCGTACGTGGTGGAGCGGGCCGCGGCGGATGCCGCGGCCCGGGCCCGTGAGTCGGGCATCGCGGCCGCGACCATCCGGCGGGCTACCCACGTGGCCGCCCTCGCGGCCTATCTGGTGCCCGTGGTGGAGGCGGAGCTGGTGGGGCTGCTGGTGGTGAGCACGCCCGACGAGCGCTTCATCGCACCGTTCGGTGCCCATGAAGCCGTTTACTCCAACAATCCCCTGGCATTCTGCGCGCCCACGTCCGGCGCACCGTTGCTGTTCGACGTGAGCATGGCGGTTACCGCAGGGGGACGGATCGCGCGGGCCGAGCGCGAAGGCCGGCGTATGCCGGAACCCTGCCTGAAGGATGCCCGTGGACGCCCCACCGACGACCCGGGGGTCATGGGCGCCGGTGGGACGGTCATGCCCATCGGCGGCCTCGGCCACGGTCACAAGGGCTTCGCGCTGACCTTGATGACGGAGGTGCTCACCCAGGCCCTGTCGGGGCACGGGCGCGCCGATGCCGCCGGCGAAGGGGAGGCGAACTCTGTGTTCATCCAGGTCATCGACCCGCGCGCCTTCGCTCACTGGGAGTCTTATCTGGGGGAAGTGGACCATCTATTGCAAGTTACGCGGCGAGCGGCGCCGGACGACCCGCGCCGGCCGGTACGCGTTCCCGGCGAGCGAGCCTGGGAAGCACGCAGCCGGGCTTTCGAGGACGGGGTGCCGCTGTACCCGGGGGTGCTGGGGGCGCTGGTGCCTTGGGCCGAGAAGCTCGGGGTGGCGCCGCCACGCCCGCTCGACCGGCCGCGGCGTAACGGCTGATGCGGCGCGTCAACATGCATGGAACCATGACTTTCACGGGGGCAATGCCATGAAGCTCCAGAACACCAGCCTGCTGCGGGACCAGGCATATGTCGGCGGGGCCTGGATCGACGCTGAGGACGGGGCCACCAGCGACGTTCGCAACCCCGCCACCGGGGAGGTGATCGCCCGGGTGGCTCAGTGCGGCGCCCGGGAAACCGAGCGCGCCATCGATGCCGCGGCGGCGGCGCAGAAAGACTGGGCGGCACGACCGGCCAAGGAGCGGGCCGTGTTGCTACGGCGGCTCTACGAGCTGATGATGGCGCATCAGGACGATCTCGGCCGCATCCTCACCAGCGAGCAGGGCAAGCCGCTGGCGGAGGCCAAGGGCGAGATCGCCTATGGCGCTTCGTTCATCGAATGGTTCTCCGAGGAGGCCAAGCGGGTTTATGGCGACACCATTCCCGGACCCGGCCCCGACAAGCGCATCGTCTGTATCAAGCAGCCCGTGGGGGTGGTGGCCTGCATCACGCCGTGGAACTTTCCCAACGCCATGCTCACCCGCAAGATCGGGCCCGCGCTGGCGGCGGGATGCACGGTGGTGTGCAAGCCCGCCAGCGCCACGCCGCTGTCCGCCCTGGCCATCGCTGCCCTGGCGGAGCAGGCCGGCATTCCCGCGGGGGTGGTGAACATCGTCGCCGGGCGCACCGGGGAGATCGGCGAGACGCTCACCGGCAGCCTCCGGGTCCGCAAGCTCACCTTCACCGGATCCACCGAGACCGGCAAGAAGCTGATCCGAGACTGCGCAGTGAACGTCAAGCGCACCACCATGGAGCTCGGCGGCAATGCGCCGTTCATCGTCTTCGACGACGCGGACCTCGACGCCGCGGTGGAAGGGGCCATCGCCTCCAAGTACCGGAACGCCGGCCAGACCTGCGTGTGCGCGAACCGCATTCTCGTGCAGTCCGGGGTCTACGACGCGTTCGCCCGCAAGCTCGCCGACGCCGTCCGTGAGCTCAAGGTGGGCGACGGCTTCGAGGACGACGTGAAGATCGGGCCGCTCATCGACGTCGAGGCGGCCAACGAAGTGCTCTCCATGGTGGAGGATGCCACCCGGGCCGGAGCGAAGCTGGTGCTCGGCGGCAAGCGCGGGGCCCACGGTGATGCGTTCGTGGAGCCTGCCGTGCTCACGGGCGTGACGCCGCAGATGCGGGTGTTTCGCGAGGAGATTTTCGGGCCGGTGGCGCCCCTGATCCCCTTCGACACCGAGCAGCAGGCCATCGAGCTGGCCAACGACACGCCCTTCGGCCTGGCATCGTACTTCTATTCCCGGGATCTCGGCCGGGTGTGGCGGGTCGCGGAAGGGCTCGAGTACGGCATCGTCGGCATCAATGCCGGTCTCGTCAGCAACGAGATGGCCCCGTTCGGGGGCGTGAAGGAGTCTGGAAACGGCCGAGAGGGGTCGAAGTACGGCATGGACGACTACGTCGAGATCAAATACCTGTGCATGGGGTTGTAGTACTGGGTACTTAGTACTCGTTCGCTACCGTGTTTATCAGGGTGCCGATGCCGGTGACGGTGATCTCCACTGCATCGCCTGGTTCCAGGTACTGCGGTGGTTCCTGTTCCTCGCCCGTACCGCTGGGTGTGCCGGTGGCGATCAGATCGCCGGGTGTCAGCCGCATGAACGTCGACAGATAGCTCACCAGAAACGGGAAGGGGAAACGCAGGTTGGCGGTGTCCGCGTTCTGGCGCAGCTCGCCGTTCACCCGCGTCTGCAGGGTCAGCTCGTTGGCGGGCGGGCAGGCGTCGGCGGTGACCAGCCAGGGCCCTAGGGCGCCGGAATGCTCGAAGTTCTTGCCCTGGGTGACGTTGAATTCGCCCCGCCGCATCCAGTCCCGGGCCGAGCCTTCGTTCATCACGGTATAGCCGGCGATGTGACGCTCCGCCCGCTCCGCGGAAATCCGCCGGCCTTCGCGACCGATCACCACCGCGATCTCGCCGGCATAGTCGAGCTGGTCGGTTTCCGGCGGTCGCAGTATCGGCTGCCCGTGCCCCACCAGGGACTCCCGTGTCCGCAGATACACGCTCGGGTAGGGCGAGCGCCGGCCTTCCGGTGTCAGCCGCGGTGCACGTTCGGGATAGTTGATGCCGATGCAGACGATCTTGCGGGCGTTCGGTATCGGCGGAATGTGGACGATCTCGTCTTGCTCGAAATCGGCGGAGGCACTCACCGCCACGTCCTGAGCCCGCACCAGGGCGCCGGCGTCGAGGACGTGGCGCAGGGTCGGGTACTCCGGCATGCGCTCCGACAGATCCACTACCCGGCCCTCGATCAGGGCGCCGAAGCGTTCCTCGCGGCCGGCCACGAAAGAGAGAAATTGCAAAGGGCCTCCTGCTGGCGGTTCGCGTCGATTGACGGTGTGTCGCCGGGCGAATAGATTCAACCGCAGTAACGCAGGTGTCAACGTGCCGGGCCGGCGCGGCGGCGCAGGGTGCGGAATCGGTGATCATACATCGCCGTATCAAGGACGAGCTGGCGGTGGGAGGACGCTGCCCCGGGCGCTAGACTACGCGCCCATGACGGAACACGACGAAAACTTCTTCTCCGCCCTGGCCGCCGCGGCGGCAGCGAAACCCGAACGCGATTGCCTGCGCCTGCCGGACGGCAGCACCTGGAGTTACGCGGCGATGATGACGTGGACCGAGCGCATGGGCGGCGCCTTGCGCCACCTGGGCGTCTCGGCCGGCGACCGGGTGGTGGCGCAGGTGGAGAAATCCCCCCACGCGGTGGCCCTGTACCTCGGGTGCCTGCGCATCGGCGCGGCCTACGTGCCCCTCAACACCGCCTATACGGCGGAAGAGGTGCGCTATTTCCTCGGCGACGCCGAGCCGGCCCTGTACGTCTGCGACCCGGACCGGGCCGGGAGCGATACCGGCGCTGCCGCCTCCGGCGTTGCGGTGGCGACCCTGGGCGAGGAGGGCACCGGCAGTCTGCTGTCGCTCGCCGGGCAGGTAACGCCGTTCACCGGCATCGAGCCCCGGGAGCGCGACGCGCTCGCGGCCATCGTCTACACCTCGGGCACCACCGGCCGGTCCAAAGGCGCCATGCTGAGCCACGGGAACCTGGACAGCGGCGCCCGGGTGCTGCTGGACGCGTGGGGCTGGCGTGACGACGACGTGCTGCTGCACGCGCTGCCCATCTTTCACGTCCACGGGCTGTTCGTGGCCCTGCACTGCGCCCTGCTCAGTGCCACGCCCATGACTTTCCTGCCGCGCTTCGACGTCGGGGCGGTAGCCGCCGCGCTGCCGTCGTCCACGGTGATGATGGGCGTGCCCACGTTCTACACCCGGCTGCTCGAGCGCGACGACGTGAATCGCGAGACCTGCGCCGGCATGCGGCTGTTCGTCTCCGGCTCCGCGCCCCTCACCGAGCAGACCTTCGCCGCCTGGGAGGCGCGCACCGGCCATCGCATCCTCGAGCGCTACGGGATGAGCGAGACCATGATGAACACCTCCAACCCGCTGGCGGGCGAGCGCGTGCCGGGCACCGTGGGGTTTCCACTGCCCGGGGTCGAGCTGCGTATCGCCTCCACCGCGGACGGCACGGTCCTCGGGCCGGACGAGGTGGGGGTGATCGAAGTGCGTGGACCGAACGTTTTCTCCGGCTACTGGCGGATGCCGGAAAGAACCGCCCAGGAGTTCCGCTCCGACGGCTACTTCATCACCGGTGATCTCGGCGTGATGGATGCCGCCGGGCGCGTCTCCATCGTGGGGCGCGACAAGGACCTGATCATCTCCGGGGGCTACAACGTGTACCCCAAGGAAATCGAACGCCTGCTCGACGAGCTTCCAGGCGTGCGGGAGAGCGCCGTCATCGGCGTGCCGCATCCGGATTTCGGCGAGGGCGTGGTAGCGGTTCTGGTGACCGACGGCCGGGCGCTCGGCGAGGATCAGGTGCGGGAAGCGCTCGCGGACCGCCTGGCCCGATTCAAGCAACCGAAGGCCGTGGTGCACGTGCCGCAGTTGCCCCGCAACGCCATGGGGAAAGTGCAGAAGAACGTCCTCCGGGAGCAGTACGCCAATATGTTCGAGTAGGCGGCCATTCAGCCGTCAGCTTTCAGCGGTCGGCTGTCAGCCGGAGGGCGCCCTTCCCGCTTCCGGGGATGGCGCTACACCTGGCGTCAAGGTCTCTAGCTGTGATCTCTCAGTTGGTTGTTCACTCGGGACTTACCCGGCCGCGAGCGCATTATCGCGCGGAGCACTTCGTCCAGACCGCGCTGCGCGAGCGAACCTGCGACCTCACGCCAGCCTCGGTCACCAGCCACCCGTCAGTCGCCTCCCGTCCATGAACGACCCAGTGGGTCTACGCGGCCAGGGCGCGCGTGACCACCGCGGTTTCCCCAACCCGGCTCGATGTCGCGTAACCGCCGGATACAGGAAGGACGCCCTCGGGCTGACGGCTGACGGCTGAACGCTGACCGCTGGATCGCTGCATCCCTGGAATTCGCCCGCCGCATCCCCTACGGTACCCCGACGTTGAGCGGCGTGGAGATGCCACAGTGCCCATGTTTCGAAACGGTGAGGTGGAGCTCTACTACGAGGAGCACGGGTACGGTTTCCCGGTGCTGCTCATTGCTCCCGGCGGCATGCGTTCGGCGGTGTCGGCCTGGGAGCGGGCGCCCTGGAACCCCATCGACGACCTCTCGGGGCGCTTCCGGGTGATCGCCATGGATCAGCGCAACGCCGGCCGCTCGCGCGCGCCGGTGCGGGCGGAGGACGGCTGGCACGTGTACGCGCAGGATCAGCTGGCATTGCTCGATCATCTCGGGGTCGAGCGGTTTCACGTGGTGGGGATGTGCATCGGCGGGCCCTATTGCATGGGGCTCATCCAGGCGGCGCCGGAGCGGGTGGCCGCCGCCGTGCTGCTGCAGCCCATCGGTCATCTCGACAACCGGGAGGCGTTCTACGCCATGTTCGACGACTGGGCGAACGAGCTGAAGCCCGAGCGCCGGGAAGTGCCGGATGCGGCCTGGGAGTCGTTCAAGCACAACATGTACGACGGGGACTTCCTGTTCAACGTGGACCGGGAGTTCGTGGCCGGGTGCCGAACGCCGTTGCTCGTGCTCCGCGGGGACGATCACTATCATCCGAGCGAGATCTCCCGGGAAGTGGTGCGGCTGGCGCCCGACGCCCGACTGATCGAGCAGTGGAAGGAAGGCGAGCAGCAGGCCGGCGCCCGGTCCGAGGTGCTCGCGTTCCTCGATGCCAACACGCCCGTCGAGGAGTCCGCATGAGCGCGCAGGAATCCAACTTCACCGTGGCATTCGTCGGACTCGGCGTCATGGGCTATCCCATGGCTGGCCACCTGAGCCGAGCCGGCCACGCGGTGCGCGTCTACAACCGCAGCGGCACCACCGCCGAGCGATGGCGCGGCGAGTACCGGGGCGAGGTCCGGGCGACGCCGCGGGCCGCGGCCGAGGGGGCCGACGCGGTATTCGTCTGTGTCGGCAACGATGACGACGTCCGTGCCGTGGTGCACGGTGACGACGGGGTCCTCGCCGGGCTGAAGCCGGGGAGCGCTCTGGTGGATCACACCACCGCGTCTGCGGAGCTGGCGCGGGAGCTGCACGCGGCGGCGGCGGAGCGCGGCTGCGGCTTCCTCGATGCCCCCGTCTCCGGGGGCCAGGCCGGCGCCGAGAACGGCGCGCTGACGGTGATGGCGGGCGGCGATCCCGGGACGTTCGAGCGGCTGTGCCCGGTGATGGAAAGTTACGCGCGCGCCGTCAGATTGATGGGGCCGGCCGGGGCCGGTCAGCTCACCAAGATGGTCAACCAGATCTGCATCGCCGGCATTCTACAGGGGCTGTCGGAGGGGCTGCACTTCGCCGAGCAGGCAGAGCTGGACATCGACGCGGTGGTGGACGTGATCTCGAAAGGTGCGGCGCAGTCGTGGCAGATGGACAACCGCTCCGCCACCATGGCCCGTGGCGAGTTCGAGTTCGGTTTCGCCGTGGACTGGATGCGCAAGGATCTCGACATCGCCTTGCGCACGGCGCGGGAGCTGAAGGCGCGCTTGCCGCTGACGGCACTGGTGGATCAGTTCTACGGAGACGTGCAGAGCCATGGCGGCGGCCGCTGGGATACCTCCAGCCTGATCGAGCGGCTCCGGCGCTGACGATGGCTCCGCCGGCGCGGAAGGCGGGAGACGACATGGAGCGCATGCTCGACGCCATTCGCCGGGAAGCCCGGCAGACCGCCGTCTACACCGGTCACGCGGAGATCTCGGAGCCGGTGATGCAGGCGCTGGCGGCGGTGCCGCGGAGCGCGTTCGTGCCGGAGGGGGCGCGGGGGTACGCGTACGAGAACGTGCCCCTCGCCATCGGCCACGGGCAGACCATCTCCCAGCCGTTCATCGTCGCCCTGATGACGGACCTGTTGTCGGTGGCGCCGCAGCACCGTGTGCTGGAGATCGGCACCGGCTCCGGATACCAGGCCGCCGTGCTCGGCGCGCTCGCGGCCCGGGTGTACAGCGTGGAGGTGGTGCCCGAACTGGCGGAGGCCGCAGCCGCGCGGCTGGCGGCGCTGGGTCACGACAACGTCCGCGTCAGAACCGGCGACGGCTGGTACGGCTGGCCGGAGGCTGCGCCGTTTCAGGGGATCCTCGTTGCCGCCGTCGGCGAAGCGGTGTCGCCGGAGCTGGTGTCCCAGCTCGCGGTGGGCGGGCGTCTGGTGCTTCCGCTGGGCGCCCCTCACGGCCGGCAGATGCTCACGGTCATCGAGAAGGATGCCGACGGTGCCCTCGACCGCCGCGACGTGCTGCCGGTGCAGTTCGTGCCGTTCACCGGGGAGCACTGAGCTCCCGACGCGCGGATCACCGCGGTGGGCTCACAGCGTCAGCGCGTCGAGATACTTCTCGGCGTCGAGGGCCGCCATGCAGCCGAAACCGGCGGAGGTGATGGCCTGGCGGTAGACGTGGTCGGAGACGTCGCCGGCCGCGAATACACCTGGGATGCTGGTGGCCGTGGCGTTACCGTTCAAGCCGCTGCGAGTGATGATGTAGCCGCCCGCCATGTCGAGCTGGCCCTCGAAGATCCCGGTGTTGGGCTGGTGGCCGATGGCGATGAACACGCCGGCCACCGCGATCTCCTTCTCCTCGCCGCTCGTGGTCGACAGCAAGCGGACGCCCGTAACCCCCATGTCGTCACCGAGAACCTCTTCGAGGGTGTGATGCCACACCGGCTCGATGTTCTCGCGGGCGAACAGCCGCTGCTGAAGAATCTTCTCCGCGCGCAGCTCGTCGCGGCGATGAACCAGATACACCCGGCGGCAGAGATTCGATAGATAAAGTGCCTCTTCCGCGGCGGTGTTGCCGCCGCCGATGACCGCCACCTCCTGATTGCGGTAGAAGAAGCCGTCACAGGTGGCGCAGGCGCTCACCCCGCGGCCTTTGTATGCCTCCTCGGACGGAAGCCCGAGATACTTCGCGGAGGCGCCGGTGGCGATGATCAGCGCATCGCAGGTATAGCTGGCGTCATCGCCGGTCAGGCGGAACGGCGGGCCGGAGAGGTCGGCGGCGTTGATGTGGTCGTTGATGATGCGGGCGTCGAAGCGCTCCACGTGCTCCGCCATCTGCATCATCAGCTCCGGACCCTGAAGCTCGGCGTGGCCGCCGGGCCAGTTCTCCACTTCCGTGGTGGTGGTGAGCTGGCCGCCGACCTCCACGCCGGTGATCAGCACGGGGGCGAGATTGGCACGCGCCGCGTACAGGGCGGCGGTGTACCCGGCGGGCCCGGAGCCGAGGATGATCAGGCCATGGTGGTTGTCTGCCACGATGATTCTCAACCGAAAGGGCCGACATTCTACCGGCACACCGCCGCGACGTGTAGGAGCCCGCAGCGCGGGGTTCCCCGGGGCGATCTATTCCCGGGGAATCCGCACGGTGGCCACGTCCACCTTGGAACCGTGCAGCACGGCGTTGGCGGTGGAGCCGAGCAGGCGCCGCAGTCCCGCCTCGGCATGGGAGCCGATGACCACCAGATCGAATCCCTGCTGATCGGCGAGCTCGTGGATCCTGTCGGCGGCGCGGCCGAGCAGGACGTAGCGATGGTCGGCGTCTATGCCGTAGGGCTCACACAGCTCCGCCAGACGTCGTCCGGCGGCATCGAGCGCCCCCTGCTCCAGGGATTCTGAGAGGGTCCCCTTGAACGTCGGGTCGAAGCTGTACTGGACGTACTGGGGCTCCACCACGTGGACCACGCTCACCTCACCGCCGTCGGCGACGAACTCGCGGGCCCGCTCCAGCACCCGGCGCGCGGGCTCCTCGAACAGATCGATGGCGACCAGAACCTTTGTGTACACGCTATTCTTCCTTCCACCTCGGTCACGTCCCCAGCATCATACAGAAGCCACGGCTTTTCTATATGATGTGGGTGAACGCAGTCCGAGGAGGGAGCATGGCGTATCGGCATATTCTGGCGGCGGTCGACCTCACCGACGAGGCGGGGGACGTCCTGCGGCGCGCCCGGCGGGTGGCGGACGAGCACGAGGCCAGGCTTTCGGTGGCGACGGTGGTGCGACCATTGACCCACGTATATGGCGGGCTCGACATGATGGCCTACACCCAGGCCAGCGTGAACTTCGAGGACGAGGCGGCGAAACAGGCGCGCAGCCGGGTCGAGCCCGAAGCTGGAAAACTCGGCGTCGCGCCGGACGACGTGCACGTGTACGTTGGGGCTCCGGCCACGCAGGTGGTGGAAGCCGCGAGCCAGCTCGGCGCCGATCTCATCGTGCTCGGATCCCACGGCAAGCACGGCCTGGGGCTGTTGCTGGGCTCTACCGCCAACGGTGTGCTTCATCAGGCGGAATGCGACGTGCTCACGGTGCGGGTCGGTGGTGACTAGCGCCGCCCGGATGGTCGCCGCCCCGAAGGCCGGGTTATGCTGGCGGTATTCGCCACCGAGGAGGTGCGCAACGGGGCCGCGGAACTGAAGATGCGCCTGATCATCCTGATCGTATCGTCGATGCTCCTTCTCGGGGCGGGCGCGCAGCCGGCGGCGGCCGCCCCTGACGGCGGCGATGCCCGCCGCGGCGAGGTCTGGGTGGTGGATCTCGAAGGCGCGCTGGGGCCGGCTACGGCGGATCTCGTCGTCCGCTCGATCGCCGATGCCGAGGCGGCGGAAGCCCGGGCGCTGGTGATCCGCATGGATACGCCGGGCGGGCTCGACAAGGCCATGCGTGACGTCGTCCGCGGGATTCTCGGGGCGCGAATACCCGTGATCACCTACGTGGCACCGGACGGCGCCCGGGCCGCCAGCGCCGGCACCTACATCGCATTCGCCAGTCATGTCGCCGCCATGGCGCCGGCGACCAATATCGGCTCGTCCACGCCGGTGAGCATGGGCGGTCAGCCGTCCCCCTCACCGGGGGCGCCCGAGCCGTCCGGCGAGGGCGGCGACGAGGACGCGAACGGCGGCGACGCGGCCGGCGCGGACGACGGCGCGCCGCCCGCGTCGGAGGATGCCATGACGCGCAAGGTCATCAACGACGCCGTGGCCTATCTCCAGGGGCTCGCCGAGCTGCGCGGCCGCAACGTCGAATGGGCCGAGGAGACGGTGCGCTACGGCGCCAACCTCCGTGCCTCCGAGGCACTCGAGAACAACGTGATCGATGTCGTCGCCACGGATCTGGCCGATCTGCTCGAGCAGCTCGACGGCCGCTCCGTGACGGTGCAGGACGCCAGCCGAACCCTGGAGCTGGCCGACGCCGAGATTCGGGAAGTGGAGACGGACTGGCGCCACGAGCTGCTCGCCATCATCACCGATCCCACCGTTGCCTATGGCTTGCTGATCTTCGGCATCTATGGGCTGATCCTCGAGTTCTACAGCCCGGGCATGGTGTTTCCATCGATCATCGGCATCGTCTGCCTGCTGCTCGGCGCCTACGGGCTGCAGATGCTGCCCGTGAATTACGCGGGCCTGGCTCTGATCGTCGTGGGCATAGGATTGATGGTGGCGGAGGTGTTCACCCCCACGTTCGGAATCATGGGAATCGCCGGCCTGATCGCGTTCGTGATGGGCTCGCTCATGCTCATGGACACGGAGGCCCCCGGCTATCAGGTGCCGTTGCTGGTGGTGGGTGCCTTCGCGGCGGCTACCGCGGGCCTGACCCTGCTGGCCCTCGGCGCGGCGGTGCGCGCCCGCCAGCAGAAGCCCGCCAGCGGCGAGGAAGCCATGATCGGCGCGCCCGCCGAAGCCCTGGAGGATTTCTCCGAGACGGGTTGGGTGTGGGCCTTCGGCGAGCGCTGGAAAGCGCGCAGCGACCGGCCCGTGCGCAAGGGCGAAGAGCTGACCATCACCGGCATCGACGGGCTCACACTCATCGTGAAAGGGGAGTAAAGGACCATGGAGATATTCTCGACCGTCATCATCGTCATCGTCGGGGGGTTGCTGATCAGCGCCTTCCGGGTGCTCAGGGAGTACGAGCGCGGCGTCGTTTTCATGCTCGGTCGCTTCTACCGGGTGAAGGGGCCGGGGCTGATCATCATCATCCCCATCGTGCAGCAGATGGTGCGGGTGGACCTCCGGACCTTCGTGCTCGACATTCCCTCCCAGGACCTGATCACCCGCGACAACGTGTCGGTGAAGGTCAATGCGGTGCTGTACTTCCGGGTGGTGGATTCGGAGCGCGCCATCGTCAACGTGGAAAACTTCATGGAAGCGACGGGGCAGCTCGCGCAGACCACCCTGCGTTCGGTGCTCGGCCGCCACGAGCTCGACGAGCTGCTCGCAGAGCGGGAGAAACTGAACGTCGACATCCAGGAGATCCTCGACAGGCAGACGGACCAGTGGGGCATCAAGGTCTCCAACGTGGAAATCAAGCACGTGGACATCGACGAGAGCATGATCCGGGCCATTGCCAAGCAGGCCGAGGCCGAGCGGGAACGGCGCGCCAAGGTGATCCACGCCGAAGGCGAGCAGCAGGCATCGGCGAAGCTGGTGGAGGCCGCGCAGCTTCTCTCCACGCAGGGAGAGGCGATTCAACTGCGTTACCTGCAGACCCTCACCGAGATCGCCGGCGAGAAGAGCTCCACCATCGTCTTCCCGCTGCCGGTGAACATGATGGGGTCGCTGCAGCGGATCGTGGAGTCTCAGCAGGAGCGGGACGAGGCAGCGGGGCGATAGGCCGCCAGCGCGTCGGCACCGCCACCGAGTCTGATATGGTGGGCGCATGACGTTGCCCGAATCCCTGTCGGCCCTGCTCGAGCCCGACGCGTATCCGCACCCGTGCGATGACATCCAAGTGGTGGAGACCCACATCTCCTGGGTGCTCCTGACGGGTAGCGTCGCCTACAAGCTGAAGAAGCCCGTGGCGTTCTCCTTCGTGGACTTCTCCACCCTGGCGCAGCGGGAACATTTCTGCCGCGAGGAGCTACGCTGCAACGCCCGCTTCGCGCCCGGGCTCTATCTCGGCGTGGTCGCGGTCACCCGCGACGACCGCGGGCGCGTTGCCATCGATGGCGGCGGCGAGGTCCTGGAATGGGCGGTGAAGATGCGGCAGTTCCCGGCCGAGGCGCAACTCGACCGGGTGGTGGAGCGCGGCGACGCGACCCGGGAGATGCTCGAGACATTCGGCCGCAGCCTCGCGCGCCAGCACGCGGATTTGCCGGCGCAGCGGGTGGACGCCACGGAACTCGAGCCCCGGGTCCTGGCGCCGGCGCGGGAGAACTTCGACGACATCCGTGCCTTGACGTGGACGCAGCCGTACGCGGAGACACTCGATCGGGTCAGCTCGGCATCCGAGGCGGTGGCCGAGCGCCACCACGCGTGGCTCGAGCTGCGCCTCCGCGACGGCTGGACGCGTGAGTGCCACGGTGATTTGCATCTTTCGAACCTGGTGCTGCTGGAGGATCAGGTCACCGCCTTCGACTGTCTCGAGTTCAATCCGTCCCTGCGCTGGATCGATCCTCAGAGCGATGTGGCGTTCCTGTTCATGGATTGCCTGGTTCGCGAACGCGAGGATCTCGGCTACGCGTTCGTGGACGGCTATCTCGACGGCTGCGGCGACTACGACGGCGCGCGGCTGCTGCCGTTCTATGCCGGATATCGCTCCATGGTGCGCGCCAAGGTCGCGGCCCTCGGGCGCGAGGTGCCCGACGACGGAGGGCTCGCCAGCCCCGACGATCCGCACCTGGCCCGGTTCGTCCGTCACCTGTCGTGGGCCGACGCGTATTTCGGCCGGCCGCCGGGGCAGCTCGTTTTGATGTGCGGGGTGTCGGGCTCCGGCAAGTCCTACCTGGCCCGGCGGCTGGTGCCGGATCTGCCGGCGGTGCGCCTGCGCTCGGACGTGGCGCGCAAGGCCCAGGCGGGCATGGACCCCGGCGAGTCCGGGCGCTCGGCGGTGGGAACCGGTCTCTACGCACCCGGGCGCAGCGATGCCGTGTACGCCTGGCTCGCCGACGTGGCGGCGGATCTGCTGCGTTCCGGGGAGCACGTGCTGGTGGACGCCACCTTCCTCGAGCCGGAGCGGCGCGAGCCGTTCGTGAGTCTGGGGCGGGAAGTCGGCCGGCCCGCGGTGGTGGTGCATTGCGATGCCCCGGCGGACGTGCTCAGAGAGCGGGTGAAGCGCCGCGCCAGGGCCGGCGCGGACGTCTCGGACGCGGACCTCGCCGTGCTCGAGCATCAGCTCGAGACTTTCGAGGCCCCGGACGGGGTGATCCGTTTCGACACTGCCGCGGAGGTGACGCCGGAACGCCTGCAGCGCCTGAGACGGCAGGTGCTCGGGCAGCCGGAGTGACGTATCCGCAAAATCCGGGTCAGCGGCTCCGACCGGGGGCGGTCCCGGTATTGGCACAGTCGAAGCATAGCGTGGTGTAGGGGAGGGCCCGCAAGCGCTGCTCGCTGATGGGCTCGCCGCACTCTGAGCACTCCCCGTAGCTGCCGTCGTCGATACGGCGCAACGCCCGTTCGATGCCTTGCAGCTCGGCATGGACCTCGCGGTCCAGGGCAACCAGGGTTTCTCCGTTTTCGAGCTCGACCGCCTGCTCCGCGAAATCCGGAGGCAGGGGCTCGTCCCGATGGCGGGTATGGCGAGCGATGCGCTCCCGGCGTTCGATGAGCTCGTCGCGCCGGCGCTCGAGAACGCTCTTCATCTCGTCTAGGTCCACCGTGTTCGCTCCCGTCCGCTGCCTGTTCAGACCCGGTCGCGCGAAGGTACCGCAAAAACGTTCCGGGTACACTACCCCTGCGCAGCCCTCGGGGCAAAATCCTGTTACTCTGAGATTTTGCGGTTCGAAGGTTCGTTATGCCCTATCAGCACGTACTCGTTGCCGTCGATCTTTCGGAGGAATCCGTCCAGGTGCTCGACAAGGCCCGGGAGCAGGCACAGCTCCACGGTGCCCGCCTCTCCGCGGTCACGGTGGTCAAGCCGCTGACCCAGGTGTACGGCGGTATCGACGTGGCGCCGCTTTCCGGGGGAGCCGTCTCGTTCGAGGAGCAGGCGTTGCAGCAGGCGGAGAGCCGGCTCCAGGAGCTCAGCGGCCGTTACGGGGTCGCGCCCGAGGATACGCACGTGATCCTCGGCGCGCCCGCCTACGATGTCCGCGAGCTCGCGGGGAAGCTCGAGGCGGATCTGATCGTCATCGGCACCCACGGCCGGCACGGGCTGGGTCTGCTCCTCGGTTCCACGGCCAACGCCGTGCTCCACGGCGTGGAGCGTGACGTCCTGGTGGTCCGGGTTCAGGTCGCAGACGAAGGCTGAGCCGTCTCAAAAGGCATCGTCGTAGACGGCCAGGGCCACCGTCCCGCCGGTGTGGATGAACACGACGTCCCGCACCCCGTCGAAGTCGCCCCGGCGAATGCGCTCGAGCAGGGCGGCGAAGCCTTTGCCCGAATATACCGGATCGAGCAGGATGCCCTCGGTCCGACCCAGCAGACGGATGGCTTCCACGGCCTCGGGGGTCGGGATGCCGTAGCCCGCACCCACGTGACGCGCCACGCGCACCTGATCGGTGGTGATGCTGATCCCCAGGCCGCGCTCGGTGGCGATGCCGTTGGCCAGTGCCAGCACCGTAGCGGGCAGGGTCTCGGGGTCCGGCTCCGAGACATCGACGCCGAGGAGGCGCGGCGCCGTGCGCGCCGGCTCGTCGGCCAGCAGCCCCGCGAACCCGATCAGCAGTCCGGCCTGAGTCCCGCCGCTCGACGAGGCGTGAACCACGTCGGTCAGGGCGAAGCCCGCTTCCCGGCTCTGCTCGAGGAGCTCCAGGGCGCAGCGGGCGTATCCCATGGCGCCCACGGTGTCGGAGCCGCCCACGGGGATCACGTACGGCAGCAGACCGCCCGCCTCGAGGCGCCGCAGCAGGGCGATGCGCGCCCCGGCCAGGGCGTCCGGCGCCAGCAAGTGCACTTCCGCGCCGAGCAGGTCGTCGAGCAGCACATTGCCCGAGGTGTGGTACCCGGGATGGGTCCAGGGGACCTTGCGGGACAGCAGCAGATGACAGGGGAGTCCGACGGCGGCACAGGCCGCGGCCGTCTGCCGGGCGTGGTTCGACTGCGCCGCCCCGAACGTCACCACGGCATCGGCTCCCTGCCTGCGCGCGTCCGCCAGCAGGTACTCGAGCTTCCGGGTCTTGTTGCCGCCGGTGGCGAGACCGGCGCAGTCGTCGCGCTTGAGCCAGATCCGCGGGCCGCCGAGGTCCGCGGAGAGGCGGGCCAGCGGGACCAGGGGGGTGGGTAGAAAGCCCAGCGGCTCCCGCGGCGCGCCGATGATCCAGTCGTCGTTCATGGCAATCCTCGGGCTGGGAACGGCCACTGTACCCGATAGCCGGGCAACAAAAAGCCGCCCGAGGGCGGCTCAAATACAGCCCGGTTGTTGTTGTCCGGGCATTTCGGATGTTCGCTCCCGTTGCTGCGCTCTCCCCAGGGGCCAGTCGGCCCGACGTCCCGGCAGGGCAGGAAACTGAAATGCAATATAACGTCTGCGCCTGCAGTAAATCAATCACTTATCGACCCCGCGCGCCACGCGCGCGACGAGGCGGGTCGGCGGGATCTGCTACAGTCGGGTGTTCGCGACATGTGTACGGCATGAGCCGGAGGAGGTATCGAGTGAGATTCGGGGTTTTCTACGAGTTGCAGTTGCCCAGGCCCTGGCAGGAGGGGGACGAGCACCGGTTGTTTCACGAGGCGCTGGAACAGGTGGTGCTGGCCGACCGGCTGGGCATCGACTACGCCTGGGAGGTGGAGCATCACTTTCTCGACGAGTACTCCCATTCGTCGGCCCCCGAGGTGTTCCTCGCCACCGCCGCCGGCAAGACCAGCAACATCCGGCTCGGCCACGGCATTCGGCAGGTGATCCCCAACTACAACCATCCGGCGCGCACGGCGGAAGGGCTGGCCACGCTGGATCTGCTCTCGGACGGCCGTGTGGAGTTCGGTATCGGCGAGGGCGCGACCCGTCTGGAACTGGGCGGCTTCGGCATTCCGGCGAAGACCAAGCGGGCCATGGCGGTAGAGGCCGCCGAGCAGATCGCCAATATGATGGTGATGGAGCCGTATCCGGGGTACGAAGGCGACGCGTTCTCCATGCCCTGCCGCAACGTGCTGCCGAAACCGCTGCAGAAGCCGCACCCGCCCATGTGGATGGCGTGCACCAACCGCGACACCATCAAGGTGGCCGCGAGCCTCGGGCTCGGGGCGCTGGCGTTCTCGTTCGTGGATCCGGAGGAGGCGAAGACCTGGAGCCGAATCTACTACGACACCATCAAGAGCGACGCCTGCGTGCCCATCGGCCACAGCGTCAATCCCAACATCGCCATGGTGTCCTCGTTCTCGATCCACCACGATCGCGCCGAAGCCATCCGCCGCGGCCAGGAAGGTTTCGAGTTCTTCGGCTACGCGCTGCAGGCGCTGGTGGCGCGGGACACCATCCCGGGCCGCACCCGACTGTGGCAGGAGTTCCAGGAGCTGCGCCAGGACAAGACCGAGGAGCTGGTGCGCCTGGCGGAGACCGGCGATCCGGAGCAGTTCGGCCACGCGCCCGGCATCGGCACGCCGGAGGATCTGTCGCGCCACCTGCGCTCCATGCAGGATTCCGGGGTGGATCAGGTGATCCTCATGCAGCAGGCCGGGCGCAATCAGCACCGGCACATCTGTGAATCGCTCGAGTTGTTCGCCGAAGAGGTGCTGCCCGAGTTCGCCGCGGAGCGCGAAGCGCGCGAAGCGGAAAAGGCGCGGGAGCTCGCGCCGTACGTCGAGGCTGCGCTGGCACGCAAGGAACGCATGCAACCGCTGGCGGATGCCGATATTCCGGTGGTGCGGGCCTCGGTAGCCCAGGCTCAGATCAACCAGTCCTCCTC
>JBMCWS010000030.1:0-25018 GCA_048621375.1 Pseudomonadota bacterium
GCTGGTTAGAATGCCGGCCTGTCACGCCGGAGGTCGCGGGTTCGAGTCCCGTCCGCTCCGCCATTTTTCATGAGACTGTCAGGAACGACGAGGGCTCCAGCCTCATCGCCCACCCCGCTGAAGGCTCATTCGTAGATCTCCTGCAGGACAACCTTCCAGCCCACCCCAAACCTCTCTCGCCGCCGAAGGTAAACCGGACTGGCTCCCCGCTCTTCACCTGAATCCCCGCAATGACCTGCTGAAACCGAATGTACGATGTCCCATTCAGTTTCATGGCTGCCCTCTCTAATAACAAGCACACCGACCTTAAATATGGATGGTTACGCTGGTTAAATACCCTGACCGACGCTGTCCGAGGGGCTCGTTTGGACGGCGAGCGCAGATACCGGCTGGGCATCGTTACTAGACACAGTTTGACCGGCGGGGCGTTGTTCTTCCATTTGAAACACGTTTCAATGCAATGTGCGGTCGCTACAGAACCGCAGGTGACAGTCGAACAACAGCAAGGAGTTGGCGTTGCGTTACGATGAGGTGGTCCGGGGGCGGCGGAGCATCCGCGGGTACAAGCCGGATCCGGTGCCGAAGGCGGTTATACGGGAGGTTCTGGAACTGGCGATGCGCGCGCCGTCGTCCCTGAATACCCAGCCCTGGAATTTCTATGTCGTCACCGGCGAGACGCTGGATCGTATTCGCGACGGAAACACCGAGCGCAACCTGGCCGGCGTACCGCCGTCCCGCGAGTCGCGCAGTCACGGCGAGTACACCGGGGTGCACCGGAGGCGTCAGAAGGAGATCGCCGCGCAGCTCTTTGAGGCCATGGAAATCCCTTGGGAAGACAAAGAGCGGCGCAAGGACTGGGTGCTGCGGGGCTTCCGGCAGTTCGACGCCCCGGTGTCGATCGTCGTCACCTACGATCGCTCCATCCAGGGCGGCGACATCGGGCCGTTCGATTGCGGCGCGGTCACCAACGCGCTGGTCAACGCCGCGTGGTCGCGCGGTCTGGGTTGCGTGGTGAACAGCCAGGGCATCATGCAGTCGCCGGTGGTGCGCGAGCACGCGCAGATTCCGGACGATCAGGTCATCATGATCTGCGTGGCCATGGGCTACCCGGACGACGACTTCCCCGCCAACGCCGTGGTGTCGCAGCGCAAATCCGTGGACGAAGCGGTCGTGTTCGTGGGCTTCGACGGCTGAAATGGCCGGGTGCTTGCAGATTACATGTGTCTGCAGCAAACTGCTGGCATGGGTGTTCAAATCACCATTCGTGACGTGCCGGAAGAGATCCGCGACGAGCTGGCCTCCCGTGCCGCGCTACAGCGAAAATCCATGCAGGAATACCTGCTCGGCGAGTTGGAGCGCATAGCCAGCCGGCCGTCATTGGAGAACTGGTTGCGCTCTGTGCGGGAGCGCAAGGAAGCATCGGGAACGCAGGTGGGGGCGGCCAGGATCGTCTCCTCACGAGATGCCGACCGCAAGTGACGCTCGTCGTCGACGCCACGGTGGTGGTCGCAGCGCTGAGCGATGCGGGCGAGGCAGGGCAATGGGCGGAGTCCATCATCGCCGGCGGATCGCTCGCCGCGCCCGCGCTCGTATTGGTGGAGAGCGCCAACGTTCTGCGTCGCCTGGAGCGCGCAAAGGACCTCTCGGCACTCGAGGTCAACACTGCCCATCGTGACCTGTTGCAGCTCGAGATCGAGCTGTTTCCTTATGAGCCGTTCGCGCCTCGTGTGTGGGATCTGCGTCACAACGTCTCGAGCTACGACGCCTGGTACGTGGCCCTTGCGGAAGCGTTGGGCAGTGAGCTCGCCACGCTCGACGGGAGGCTCGGCCGGGCGAGTGGGCCGACGTGCGGGTTTCTCACCCCCGGAAGCTGAACGCCTCCTGTCGCCTTACCAGCTCTCCAGCAACTTCGACTCCGCATCGGGGGGCAGCGATTCGCCCGCTTTCCATTCGCGAACGGCCTGGCTCACCATCGAGCCTGCGGCGGACGCGGTGGTGTAGCCTTCCGTCGCCTGGCGGAACTCGGCTAGCCGTATCTGCCACGCGCCGGCGCTGCGGCAGGCCACGGCATGCCGGGACCCGGCCGCTGCGCTGAGCTGCAGCTCGCGGCACACGGTGCCATCGGCGGTGCGAAACGTTTGCACGGGCGCGGCACGAGTGCCGTCGGCCAGAGTTGTGGTGGCCCCGCTCGGCTGGGTCTCCAGCACCTCGTGCAGCGGCGACCGAGGCGCCACCGCGCCGGTCACCATGGTGTCCGCGGATGGCAGTTGCGGTGCCGGCAGCAGTCGCGCGGCCACGAAGCCGACCACTAGGGCGATGCTCGCCGCCAGCGCCACCGGAACCCAGCGGCGCGCCGGCTGCGCTCGCTGTCGCAGCGGTAAGACGCCGCCTCGAGCGGCTGCGCCGTCGTTCTCACGGATCAGCCTGGAGACGGACTCCGGCAGCGGTTGCTCGTCGAGCTCCGACAATGCCTCACGGAAAGCCGCATCGGCCCCTTTCAATTCGTCGTAGCGTCGTGCCAGAGCGGGATCCTCGGCGAGCCGTCGCTGGAGCTCGGCGGCGGTACCGGGGTCGAGCTCGCCATCGAGCAGGGCGGAAAGCTGCTCGTCCAGAGAGTCGGGGTCGTGGTGGTCGGTCATGGTCAATCGGCTCACGCAGATGTTTCGAAGTGCTGCACCGCCGGGCGGCGAGAAGTTCGCCATCCCCCGGAGAACGGATCAGGGTGAGGATTTATTCCCGCTGCCGAGTTGCTCGGCCAGGCGACGGCGTGCCCGCGACAGGCGGCTCATCACCGTCCCCACGGGGATGTCGAGGAGCTCCGCTGCCTCGCGATAGTCGTAGCCTTCCACCGCCACGAGCAGCAGCACGGCGCGCTGCTCTTCGCCCAGCGCCTGCACGGCGCGATCCAGCTCGCGGACCGCCACCGTGTCCAGCGGGTTGCTCTGTGCGTCATCGGGTTGATCCTGCGCCTCCGGGGGCGCAGGATCGCCGGCGCCGCGCACCTTGCGGGCGCGGATCTCGTCGATCCATAGGTTGCGGCACACGGTGAACAGCCAGCGCGCCAGTGCTTCCCGGTCGTGCTGCGGCGGTTGCCGGGTGAGCGCCCGCTCCACCGTGTTCTGCAACAGGTCGTCGGCATCCGGCAGGTTTCCGGTCAGGGAATAGGCGAACTTGCGCAGTCGTGGCAGGACGGCGAGGATGTCGGCATGGCTGATGAACGCATCGTTGCTCACGGGCGCCCGGATTTACACGTGGACCTTGGCCGCGACTATAGGGGTTTCGCGGCCGAAGGCATACCGAACCTGCTCGGCGCGATGACCGCCTGGCGCAGGATCCTGGTGTTGCTGGTGCTGGTTTCGGTGCCGGCGTATTCCTCCACACTGGCGGAGGTCGGCAGCACGGTCGAGTCCGCGGTGGATTTCAGAGTCGAGGAGCAGGTCACCGAGCGGGCCTCCGACAGAGCGACGGAGCAGGCGGTCGACCAGGCCGCGGATGAAGCCACGGCGACCGTGGAGGACCACGTCGCCTCGCGCGTAGACGACCGAGCCGCCTCCCGGGCCACGGAGGAGGTGTCGGAGCGCGCGGCAGAAGGCGTGGAGCGTCAGGTTCGGGACGGCGTCGCGGATCAGGCTGCCGACGTCGTGGCGCCGACTGCAGGTGCGACCGCGGAGGAGCATGTCCGCAACACCCTGGAGCGGACGCCCGCGAATGAGGCGGCGGCGGAGGCGGCCGAGCCGCTCGAGCGCGGTGTGGAGCAAAACGCGGGCGCGGCAGCCGGGCGCGCCGCCTCGGCCCCGGGGCGGGCTGCGGTCACCCCGGGGCAGAAGGGTGGCGCGACGAATGGGGCCCCGACCGGCGCATCCACGGGTGGCAGCCCGGTACCGTTCGTGGCGGACGTGGATCCGCTGGGGCGCGCCATCGAGCAGGACGTTCTGGTATTGCTGGTGCCGGACGACGAGCTGACGGTCGTGCGTGGCCTCGGAATGACCGTGGAGCGGGAGCATTCGTTTCCCGAGCTCGGACGCACCCTGCTGCGACTTCGTGTCGACCCCGGCGTGAGCCTGAGCCAGGCTGCCGGGCTGGTCCGTGAGGCCACGGCCGACACTGCTGTGGACTACAACCACCTCTACGAGCTGAATGCCGCCGCGTCCACGGAGGCGACCGCCGCTGCCGTCACGACGCCGGGTCCGGGCTCGCAATCGTCGCCGGCTTTCACCATCGGCGCCATCGACTCCGCCCTCGATGCCGATCACCCCGCCCTCGCGGGGGTGCGCCTGGAGCAGCGCGACTTCGTAGCGGGCGATGCGGTGCGACCCGTCGAGCACGGAACCGCCATCGCGTCGATCCTGGTGCAGGAGAGCGAACGGTTGTCGGGGCTGGTGCCCGAGCTCCTGGTGGCGGGGGTCTTCTTCGAGCGTGAGCCCGACAAGGTCTCAGCCACCACGGAGTCTCTGATTGCTGCGCTCGCCTGGATGGTCGAGCGCGAGGTCGACGTGGTGAACATGAGCTTCACCGGACCGCCCAATCAGTTGCTGCAGGTGGCCTTGGAGCAGACACGCCAGGCCGGGTCCCGGGTGGTCGCAGCCGTGGGCAACAACGGCCCGGCCGGCGCGCCGCTGTATCCGGCGGCCTATGATGGCGTGATCGGAGTGACGGCGGTGGACCGTGAGGAACGCATCTACGCGTACGCCAACCGCGGCCGTCACGTCAGCTTCGCGGCTCGAGGCGTCGGAGTGCGCGTGGCGAGCACCGGTGGTGGCTACGCGGAACAGGACGGCACCTCGCTGGCTGCCGCTCGCGCCGCTGCAATCGTCGCAGCTTCGCTGGAACGGGCAGGGGGGGCCGGGGTCGGCGAACCCGAAGTGTTGGAGCGTCTGAAGGCCAGCGCCCGGGATCTGGGGGACGAGGGGTTCGATGAAACCTTCGGCTACGGGCTCATCGCTCCCCTCGAGGGCTGAGCTGCATCAGAGCTGGGCGTCCAGCCGCAGCGACACCACGTGCTCCGCGAAGTCGACGCTCGGCAGGTTCGAGCGGTTGTCGGCGTACTCGTAGCTGAGCGTGCCGGTCAAACGCTCGCCGATGGGTAAAGCGGCCCCGGCGTCGAAGCGGTAGCGATCATCGTCCCGTGCCTCACCGATGAACGGCGATACGCTGTCGTAGTCCCGGGTCTCGTAGCGGACGCGCCCGTGCAGCCGCAGGTCCCGCCCGCGCAACGGGATCTTGTGGGTGAGCTGGGCCGTAAGTTGATGTCCGAGATAGTCGAACCAGGGCGCATCCGCGTCCTCGTCCGAAACCTGATAGCCCATCGAGACGTAGGTCTTCAGGGCGTTGAAGAACAGGAAGGCGTCGGCGGACACGCCATCGGTGGTGGCGTCGCGGCCTTCCGATGCGTGGAAAGACTTGTCAGTCCGGATGTAGGCGCCACGCAGATACAGATCGTCGCCGAACAGGTGCGCGACGTAGGGCGATATCCGGCGCATGGTGAGGAATCGCTCGTCGGCGAGACGTGCGTCGACGTGGTGGTAGGTGACGCCCGCGTCAGCGATCTCGAAAGCGTACGATGCGTCGAGCGTGCCCCGGTGGATCGTCAGGTCGTAGTCGCTGTATTCGTCGTACTCGGTATGCGAGAGGGCGTAGTCGGCGGACAGGGTCGCCTTGTCGTTGGGCTGGTAGCGGTAACCCAGGCCCAGCTCCGCGAGACCGGCGATGTCCGCCTCACCGGAGTTGGAATCGAGCTCCAGCACGGCGACGTTGCTGTCGTGCTCCACGCCGATTCCAGCGCTCGCATCGAAGCTGTGCGCTGACTTCGTTTCGATCGTTTCCGGTTCGTCGGTGGCGTCTCGCTGGGCGACCTCGGCGAGTGCCGTCGCTGGCACCAAGACGAGCGCGATCCACGGCAGAAATGTTCTCATCAAGCTCTCCTGGTTGATGTGGCAGATCCTCCGGAGGAGCGGGCCGCCCGGGGGACGGCCCGCTAGCGGTCACAACCCGGCTGCGCCTTCCACGGCGCTTGCCGCCTGCTGATTCACCTGGGTTTCCACGGCTTCCCTGACCGCGCCCTCGGCTTCGGATTGCGCCGTTTCGCGAACCTCGCCGGTTACTGCCGTTGCCACGTCTTCCTGCACCTGGCTCGCCACTTCGGACCGGACACTCTGGGAGACTTCCTCGCCGACCTGCGTTTTCACCGTGTCCTGCACCTCGGCTTCAACCGAGGCTTCCACTGCAGCCTCGGTCTCCGTGGCGACCTCGGCTGCCGCGGCATTCTCGGCTGCATCCGAGACCGCTTCGCGGGCGGTATCGCTTGCGGCCTGCGCGGCGGTGCCAGCGGTCTCCCGGGCGGCGGCCGCCGTCTCGGCTGCCTGCTCCCGGGCCTGGTCCGCCGTCTCCCGAGCCTCAGCTTTCGCCTCGGCAGCGGTCTCGGCGGCATTGGCCCTGGCCTTCCCGGCGATCTCGCGGCCGTCCACGCCGCCGTCCCGGGCATCGGCCGAGACCTCGGCGCCGAACTCACCGCGGATTTCGCCTTCGGAGCGATCGTCCTGCACCCGGTACTCGGCTTCCGCGTTGCCTTCAGTCCGCGTCTCGGCGGACGCGCCGTCTTCGGCCACTGCGCCATGGGTCGCCATGGAAAGCGAAACCGCGGCAATCGCGCTGCTCAGAACGTGGAACCTCAATGCCTTCATGATGATGCCCTCCTCATGTTGCGTAGGCACCCGGTCAACGAATGGCGCGGGAGGTTTATTCCCTGCGGATGCGGGTAAATGATCGCACGCTGAGCCAGCGGGACAGGTCGGCGCGACTCCCGTTCCGGGCGATGGGTCTCGTCTATCCGTCGGCGGACGGTCGAGACCTGGCATTGCCCGCGTCCACGCGCCCGACCTCCCGAACGGTACCAGTTTCGGGGTCGTACACCCGGCGGCTCACCGTGCTCAGGTCGACGCCGGTCACGCGAACGAACTTCGCGCCTTCGGTGTATCGAACCGAGTGGATCTCGCGTACGTCGAACAGACCGGCCTGACCCGGCTCCAGACGGAAAGTCCGCACCGGTATCACCTCGCCATCCCCGGCTTGCCAGGTGGTCATGTCGGTGTGGCCTTCGGCCTGGCCGTACACCGCCCAGGAATCACCGTGATCGTGCGGCGCAGAGGCGCGCGGGGTGGTCATGTGGTAGGTCAGAACACAGAAATGCAGCTCCGGGTCCTCATGGATCTTGCGCTCGCCCGAAGGCTCGTCGGCACCCAGGTACTCGGCACGGAACTCCGGGCAGCCGAGCAGCAGCTCCAGCTTTTGTCTGACCCGTTCCCGGCCGTCGTGGTCGTCCTGTTTCTGGAGGATCGATCGGACGTCGGTGCAGAAATCGTTCAAGGAGTAACGCATTACCGGGGCTCCAGTGGTGACGTGAGGACGATGCAGGTCAGACCGCCGCACTGTACGAAATTCCGGGTATCATGGCGATAATTCGAGTTCAAGGATGCGATACCGAGTCCGGGATTGGGAGAACTACTATGAGCGACGGTTACGTGACCATTGAACGCGCGGACGGAATTGCCATCGTCCGTTTCGACCGCAAGAAGAACCTGAACGCCTTCGACGGTCAGTTGATTCGGGAGCTCACCGATGTGGCCCGGGATTTTCAGGAAGATCTCGAGACGCGGGCGGTCGTACTCACGGGCGCGCCCGACTACTTCTCCGCCGGCGCCGACATTCAGGATATGGCGACCCGGGCCGGTCTGTCCGATCTGGAACGACGTCAGAGCTACTACCGTGGCGTGCGCCTGTGCGAGGCGTGGGAAGCCATGCCGCAGATCACCATCGCGGCCATGGAACGGCTGGCGGTGGGCGCCGGCGTGGCCCTGCCGCTCGCCTGCGACTGGCGCGTGATGGGCGAGAGCGCCTACCTGTACGTGCCCGAGGTGAAGATCGGGCTGAATCTGCAGTGGGGCGCCCTGCCGCGTCTGGTGAACCTCGTGGGGCCGGCCCGGGCCAAGCGCATCTGCATTCTCTGCGAGAAGATGGATGCGTCCACGGCCCTGGACTGGGGCCTGGTGGACGAGGTGGCGGCGGATGGCGAGACCGTTGCAAAGGCGCGCGAGCTGGCCCGCACCGTGGTGGAGCGGCCGGCCGTGGCCGTCGCCATGATCAAAGAGGGCGTGAATGCCATTGCCGGCGCCTTGAACCACGCTGCCAGCTACGCGGATGCCGACCAGAGCCAGCTCAGCGCCGCCACGGACGATGCGCGCAACGCCAGGGACCGGTTCAACAAAGAGCGCTAGCGGCGAGGCCATCGGGCGTGCGTGGGATTCCGGCAGCCGGTCCCGCGTCGTGCCGCCGACGTGAGGCAGGCCTCGATCTTGCTACGCCCGGCGCGAACAGAAAGCCCCGGAGGCAGCGCGCGCATTGAACCATCGGCCCTGGCATGCCCGATCCGTCGAGGAAGTGCTGCAGGCGCTCGATGTCGATCCCGCCCGGGGCCTTTCATCGGGAGACGTCGAGACGCGGCGCAGGGAGTTCGGCGCCAACGCTCTGCATGTGGTAGAGGCACGGCCGTGGTGGCGAGTCCTGGTCGGTCAGCTCCGGAGCATCGTCGTCTATCTTCTGGGCGGCGCGGCGGTGCTGGCATTCGCCACGGCGCGTTTTCCGGAAGGGTTTGCCGTGGTCGCCGTCATTGTGGTCAACACCGCCATCGGATTCGTAGCCGAATGGCGCGCCGTGCGGTCCATGGCGGCGTTGCGTCGGATGGGCGAGCATACCACCCGCGTGCGCCGGAACGGCGAGGAGCGCGACATCGACGCGCCGGACGTCGTTCCCGGCGATCTGGTGATGCTGGAGGCCGGCGATCTCGTTCCTGCCGATCTCCGCGTGATCGAGGCGGCGCACCTGCGGGTAAACGAAGCGCCCTTGACTGGGGAGTCCGTTCCGGTCGACAAGACGTCCGATGCAGTGGATCCCGAGACGGACCTGGCGGAGCGTCGGGATATCCTCTACAAGGGAACCAGCGTGGCCGACGGCACCGCGGTTGGCGTTGCGGTTGCGACGGGGCTGGGTACCGAGCTCGGCAGAATTCTCGAGCTTACCGAGACGGCCGAATCGACGGTAACACCGTTGCAGAGACGCCTGGACAGCCTGGGCCGCTGGCTTGCGCTGCTCACGATCAGTATTGCCGTCGCCGTGGCCATCATCGGTTTTCTGGTGCGACGCCAGGAAGCCGAGCTGGTCATCGAGACGGCGCTGGCGCTGGGCATCGCGGCCATTCCCGAGGGACTTCCGATAGTCGCCACGTTGGCCCTGGCGCGGGGCATGTACCTCATGGCCCAGCGCAATGCGCTGGTGAACCGTCTGACCGCCGTGGAGACCCTGGGCGCCACCCGCGTCATCTTCTCGGATAAGACCGGGACGTTGACCGAGAACCGCATGCGGCTTCAGCGGGTCGTGACGCCGGCCGGGGAGCTCGCGCTCGACGGCGATGAAGCGGAGCCCGGCCCGGTCGTTCGCCGCGCGCTCGAAATCGGCGTCCTCTGCAATGGCGCCGCCCTCGAGGGAACGGCAGGGAAAGGCGATCCGACCGAGGTGGCTCTGCTGAGGGGCGGTCAGCAGCTCGGCATCGGACGCGCGGACCTCCTGAAAGACCGTCCGGAGCTGCGGGTGGAGGAGTTCGAGCCGAAGGTCATGATGATGGCCACCTTCCACCAGAGCGAAGGCGGCGCCTACGTGGCAGTCAAAGGCGCGCCGGGGGCAGTGCTCGGCGTCTGCTCCCGGATCGTGTCGGAGCGCGACGCTGGACAAGCCTCGGAAGCCGATCTCGATGACCACGAGCGCCAAGCCTGGCTCGAGAAGGCGGACGAGCTGGCCGGCCAGGGTCTGAGGCTCCTGGCCCTGGCTGACAAAGGCGCGGAATCCGAAGAGGCAGCGCCTTACGAGGACCTTTGTTTCGTGGGTCTCGTGGGTCTGCTGGATCCGCCACGCAAGGGGGTGAAGCAGGCAATCGACACCTGCCAGGCTGCCGGAATCCGGGTCGAGATGGTGACCGGCGATCAGCCGCAAACGGCCCGCGCCATAGCGAGCGCGGTGGGAATCGTCGGCGACGAGGACGACCCGGAAGCGGTGGTCATGCGCGGCAGCGATCTCGGTGAGCCGGACGGGATGGACGAAGAGCGGCGCGAGCGGATGCACCGCGCCAATATCTTCGCTCGCGTGAGCCCGGAGCAGAAGCTGAACCTGGTACGCGCCTATCAGGATCACGGCGAGATCGTGGCCATGACCGGCGACGGGGTGAACGATGCGCCCGCGTTGAAACAGGCCGACATCGGCGTGGCCATGGGCATCCGTGGTACCGAGGCGGCGAAACAGGTGGCAGACATGGTGCTGAAGGACGACGCCTTCGAGAGCATCGTTGCTGCCGTCGAGCAGGGGCGCGTGATCTTTGGCAACATCCGTAAGTCCGTGATGTTCATGCTGACCACCAACGTGGCGGAGGTGTTGGCGGTGACTGTGGCTACCATGGCCGGGTGGCCCCTGCCCTTGCGCCCGCTGCAGATCCTGTACCTGAACGTCCTGACGGACGTGTTTCCCGCCCTGGCTCTGGGCGTCGGTCCGAGCAGCGGATACGAAATGCAGGAGCGTCCCCGGGACCCTACGGAGTCGGTGCTGACGCGCCGCCACTGGATGGAGATCACGGGCCTGGCGACGCTTCTGGGGGCATCAGTGCTGGGGGCATTGCTGCTCGCGGAGCACTGGCTCGGGCTCGGGTCGATGGAAGCGGTTACCGTGTCGTTCCTCACCATCGCCTTCGGAAAGCTCTGGTACACCTTCTGCTTGCGCAACCCCCGTTCGGGGTTCTTCCGCAATGAGGTGACGCGCAATCCCTGGGTCTGGGGAGCCGTCGGTTTCTGCGTGCTGCTGCTCCTTGGTGCCGTCTACCTGCCGGGCCTGAGCGGTCTGCTGGACACCCGGACGCTCACCTGGCAGGGCTGGGCGCTCGTGCTCGTCATGAGCCTGCTCCTGTTCCTGGCGGCCCAGATTCTGCGCGTCGCTCAAAAGAGCAGGTCGCGCGGCTGGCGTCGGCCCTGATTTTGCTGGCCATTGCGGATTGGTCCACGGACCGCTTCGCGAGGCGATCGATATGAATGTGCGCGAGCTCGCCGCTCGGCTCCAGCAGCCGGGCGAGTCGAAGATACTGCTGGTGGTTGCCGACGGCCTGGGAGGCATCCCCGGCAAACATGGCGGCAGCGAGCTCGAGGAGGCTGTCACCCCCAATCTCGACGCCATAGCGCGCGATGGGGCGTCCGGGCTTCTGCTGCCGGTAGCGCCGGGCATCACCCCCGGAAGCGGCCCGGGTCATCTGGCGCTGTTCGGCTACGCACCGCTCGTTCACGACATCGGCCGCGGCGTGCTGACCGCGCTCGGCATCGGCTTCGAGCTTCGGCCGGGCGACGTGGCCGCCCGCGGCAACTTCTGCACGCGCGACTCATCCGGCCTGGTCGCCGATCGGCGCGCCGGACGGATCGGCACCGACGCGGCTCGGAGTCTCGTGGACGAGCTGCGGCGGATCGAGATCGAAGGCGTCGAGGTATTCGTGGAGCCCGTCAAGGAGCATCGCTTTCTGCTGGTGTTGCGGGGCGAGGGGCTCGGCGATGGGGTGTCGGACACGGATCCGCATCAGCCCGGCTTGCCTCCCCGCGAGCCGGAGGCCCGTGATGCGGCGTCGGCGGCAACGGCCGAGGCCATCTCGTCGTTCATGGAGCAGGCCGGGAGGCTGCTCCAGGATCGCCAACCGGCGAACGGGGTTCTGCTTCGCGGCTTTCAGTCTCTGCCCGGTCTTCCCTCCATGAAGACGTCGTACGGGGTCCGGGCTTGTGCCGTTGCCGGCTACCCCATGTATCGGGGCGTCGCCCGGCTGCTGGGCATGGAGGTGGTGGAGCGCGGTCCCGAGCTGGACGACGAGGTGGATGCGCTGGGGGAAGTCTGGCACGACCACGACTTCTTCTTCCTCCACTACAAGGCGACGGACACTGCCGGTGAGGATGGCGACTTCGATGCCAAGGTCGCGGCCATCGAGACGCTCGATGCGCAGATTCCCCGGATCGAGGAGCTGCGTCCGGATGTGATCGTGGTGACCGCGGATCACAGCACGCCGAGCCAGCTGGCGAGCCACAGCTGGCATCCGGTGCCGGTGGTACTCGGCGCCGACACCTGTCGGCGGGATGACGTGGCGCACTTCGGTGAAACGGCGTGCGCTCGAGGTGGGCTCGGGCAGATGCAGGCACAGCATCTCATGACGATGATGCTCGCCCACGCCGGCCGGCTGAGGCGCTTCGGCGCCTGAAAAGGGCGCCGGGCTACGCCGGAAACTCGATCAGCGGCTTGATGATGCCGTCCTCCTTGCTGCGCATGAGCTCGAAGCCTTTGTCGACCTCATCGAACGAAAACGTATGCGTGGTCAGCAACGTGGGGTCGATACGGCCGGCCTCGAGCACGCGAAGCAGCCGGGTCATGCGTTCCTTGCCGCCGGGACACAACGCCGTGCGAATGGTCTTGTCGCTCATGCCCACGCCCCAGGCCATGCGCGGAATGCTGACGTACTCGCCGTCGCCATGGTAGCCCACGTTGGAAATGGTTCCGCCGGGCCGTGTCGCGTACACGCAGGCCTCGAAGGTGTTCTGGCTGCCGAGCGCCTCGATGGCGGAATCCACCCCGGCGTTGTCCGTCAGCCGCAGAATCTCCTCGATCGGGTCGACCTCGTTGAAGTCGACCACCACGTCGGCGCCGAACGCCCGGGCCAGCTCCTTGCGTTTCGGCATGCTCTCGACGGCAATCACCAGGCCCGCGCCCAGCATGCGCGCCCCGGCCGTGGCCATCAGTCCCACGGGCCCCTGCGCAAAGATGGCGACGGTGCCGCCGATGGGAATCCGCGCGTTCTCGGCACCGGCAAAGCCCGTCGACATCATGTCGCAGGTGTAGACGGCCTTGTCGTCGGGAATGGCGTCGGGAATGGGCGTCAGGTTGGCGCCGGCGTCGTTGACGTGGAAGTACTCGGCGAACACGCCGTCCTTTCTGTTGGCGAATCTCCAGCCGCCGAGCATTTCCCGGCATTGGGAGGAGTAGCCCCGCAGGCAGTTGGGGCAGCGGAAGTCGGGGGTGATGGCGTTGACCGCCACCCGGTCGCCTTCCTTGTGGCCTTCCACTTCGCTGCCGAGCTTGTAGATCACGCCCACGGCCTCGTGGCCGATGGTGAGGTTCTCGCGTTCGCCGAGCGCGCCCGCCACCGTGTGCGTGTCGGAGGTGCACACCAGCGCATGGGTCGTTCTGACGATGGCCGCCGTGGGCTCGGGATCGTCGGGCACGGGCTTCTCGGTGAAGCCGACCTCGCCGATCCGCTTCATCACGAACGTCTTCATGGTGTCGGCCATGATCTGTGCTCCAAGCGGCGCTGCGATAGCGTGGCGCCTGCATGCCCCGTGCCAGGGCACGGGGCGTCAGAGCACGTATCCCTCTCCGGAAGCCCGCACCGTGACCTCGGCGATCGACACGCCCCAGGGCTGGTTGATCGCGTACACGATCTGATCACTGAGAGTCTCGGGGTCCAGGACGAAATAGCGGATGTCGTCGCGATCCGTCTCCGCCGCCGGGAGCTGGCCGGCGAGCCACGCTTCGGTGCGGGCGTCGATGTCCGCGGCGTTGTGGCCCTTGATGCCGATGGTGGCTTCCGGATTGACGATGCCGCCGGCCAGGCCCGTGGCGGGCACACCCGTCGGCCGGATCACGGTGACCTTGATCCGGCCCTGGCTCTCCACGCGCAGGGACTCGGAGAGAAAGTTCACGGCGGCCTTGGTGGCGCCGTAGACGCCGGCTCCCGCCACGGGGAAGTTGCCGTAGATCGACGACAGGTTGACCACGTGTCCGCGGCCCTGGGCGATCATCTGGTCGTGGACCGCGGCGATGCCGTGGAGCACGCCCTTGACGTTGACGTCGATACAGCGCTCCCACGCCGCCATGGCGGTGGCGTGGTCCTGATGGAACGCCAGCGGCATGAGCCCGGCGTTGTTCACCATGACGTCGATGGCGCCGAAGTGGTCGACGGCTTCCGCCGCCAGGGCACGCATGTCCTCCAGCGCGGTGACGTCGGTGCGGCGATGGTGCGCGTGGCCGCCGGCGGCGCGGATGCTCTCCACGGTGTTGGCGAGCTCCACCTCGTCGACGTCGGCGCACATCACCTTCGCGCCGAGCGCCGCGCACTTCTGGCTCACCAGCCGCCCGAAGCCGCTGGCGGCACCGGTGACGACCACGACACGATTCTCGATGGGTTGCGTCATGCGTTCCTTCCTGACTGCTCGGGTTGCCGGGCGAGACTGTCGCGCCCGACGTCGGCGACACGGGTGACGCCGGTGAGGGCCATGGCGACGCGCATCTCCGCTTCGATCAGCTCGAGGACGTGCGCCACGCCCTTCTGTCCGGCACCGGCCAGTGCGTAAACCCAGGCGCGGCCGAGGAGCACGCCGTGCGCGCCCAGGGCCAGCAAGCGTATCACGTCGAGTCCGGAGCGCACGCCGCCGTCGGCCAGTACCGTCAGGCGGTCGCCGACGCTGTCGGCGATGGGCGGCAGGGCTCGGGCGGTGGCGGGCACGCCGTCGAGCTGCCGTCCCCCGTGGTTGGAGACGACGATGCCGTCCGCGCCGACGGCGGCCGCCTCCCGCGCATCGTCCGCCTCGAGGATGCCCTTGAGGATGATGGGACCCGGCCATTCGGAGCGGACGAACGCCAGATCGTCCCAGGTGACCGCCGGATCGAAATTGTCGCGCATCCACGCGAAGAAGTCCTCGAGGCCGGTGTCGGAGCCCAGCAGCGGGGCCACGTTGCCGAGCTGGTGGGGGCGGCCCCGCACGCCAACGTCCCACGCCCATCGCGGCCGCGCGGCGGCCTGGAGCAGCCGGCGCGCCGCTCCCCCGATGCCGGGAGCGCCGGCCAGCCCGGAGCGCAAGTCACGATAGCGGGTGCCCGGCACGGCCATGTCCACCGTGAACACCAGTGTCGAGCACCCAAGCGCCCGGGCCCGTTGCAGCAGATCGCGCATGAAGCCACGGTCCCGGATCATGTAGAGCTGGAACCACAGCGGCGCGGCGGCGGACGCGGCCGTCTCCTCGAGCGAGCAGGCCGAGACGGTGGAGAGACAGAAGGGGATGCCGGCTGCCTCGGCGGCGCGCCGGGCCTGGACTTCCCCCCGGCGCGCGCTCAAGCCGGCGAGCCCGATGGGGCCCAGGGCGACCGGGAGCCGCAGGGTTCGGCCGAAGAGCTCGGTGGTCAAATCGAGCTTGGAAACGTCGCGCAGGACCCGTTGGCGCAGCGCGATCTCCCCAAGGTCCGTGACGTTTCGCGCGAGCGTCGTTTCCGCGTAAGAACCGCCGTCGATGTATTCGAAGAGGAAACTCGGCAGGCGCCGGCGCGCGAGGTCGCGATAGTCGAGGATCGACGCTGGTCTCATGGGTCGGTCGTCGGCGCGGTTGATGCCGGCCGGGTGCGGGCCCCTGTCAAAGCGTGCGCTGCTGAGATTCGTTGGGTTCGCATGGCAGACGGATTCCGATGCCTGAGAGGCCGGGATTGTACACAGGCGGAGCTGCCGCCGCCGGTGTGAGTCCGGGAGGCTTTCCGGAAGGGAGGGGCGGCTTTGACTCCAGAGCCTGCCTGTCGTCGGGCGTCATCACGCCAGCCGTGCCCGTGCTCTGGAGGCGACGGTAAGGAATGCCGCTACGATTGCCCCGAGCGCGGACAGCACCGCCAGAAACTTGAAAACCGGCGGGTAACTTCCGAGTTGCTCGAAAAGCCATCCTGCGACCAGGGCACCGAAGCCCGCGAGGGTGAGGAATGGCGAGGCGAGTCCCATCGCTCGGCCGAAGGCGGCTATGTGGAAGCTGGCCGCGAGCATGGCAGCGAGCATCGGCAAGAAGCTCCCTGCCGCAAAGCCCAGCAGCCCACACGCTAATGTCAGGGACCAAACGTTCGGCTCGACGGACAGTGTCAGCAGGGAGAGAACGAGTGCCGTAAGCGCAGCAGAGCAAAGCAGCAAATGCGGAAGGTGGTCCGACAGATATCCAAAAGCAACTTTTGCGGCGATCATGGTCCCCGCAATCAGCGACACCATGAGGGAGGTATGTGTGGCGCTTACGCCGATTTCGCGGGCGAATGGAGCAAGGTTGTATTGAACCGCAACGAATGCCGCCATGGCTGGTACGAACAGTGAAATGGGGATCCAGAAGGCGGGGTCGGAGCAAATTGCACGGGTAGAGGCGTCAACCCGTTCTGCCTCATCAGAAGGACGGCTCTCCATGACGTCTTGCGGATTGGAGAGGCCGCGCGTCAACAGCCAGACGATCGGTAGCGTAATCACGACTCCGAGCGGACCGATCGAAAGAAGCGCAACCCGCCATCCTGCGGATCCGGCCGGCATCGTCATCCCCCCCGCTCGGTCAATCTCTGAGTAACGCCTGGCTCGTTGATGATACGCAAACCGCTCAAACCGGCACAATTTCGCGTGGCCCGGAGCGGGCCGGCGGACTACATCGCCATGGAAGGTGAGTTCGCCAGCTATCTCGAAGACGTCTACTCCACCGATCCCGTGCCGCGAGAGGCGCTCACCGACACGTGTGAAGTCCTGGTGGTCGGGGCCGGATGATGCGCTAGATGTTGCGGCCTGCGGCCTGCCAGTATTCGTCGCGAATCTTTCGCTTGAATATCTTGCCGGAGTCTTCCCGCGGCAGGTCCTCGCGGAAGTCGATGACCTTCGGCATTTTGTATCCGGCGATCCGGGGCTTCAGGAATGCCCGCACGTCTGCGTCTGTCAGACGCGCGTCCGGCTGTGGTAGCACGACCGCGGCGACGGCCTCACCGAATTCGTCATCGGGAATGCCGAAGACGGCGCAATCCAGAATCTCCGGCATCTGATGAAGCTCCGCCTCGATCTCCAGGGGATAGATGTTGACGCCGCCGGAAATGATCATGTCCCGCTTGCGATCGGATAGATAGAGAAAACCGTCCTCATCGAGGTAGCCGATGTCCCCTGCGGTCCACAGGCCCTCGTGTTCCATCGCTGCCCGCTTCTCGGGATCGTTCTGGTACGTGAAGTCGGGGTAGTACTTCATGCGGGCGTAGATCTCTCCCGGTTCGCCGGGCGGTTGCTCCCGCTTTTCCTCATCCAGCACTGTGATGTCGACGTGGGGGAGTGGCTTGCCCACCGTGCCAACGTGGTCGAGCCATTCGTGGGCGTTGCAGGCAACCACGGCACCGAGCTCGGTCGAGCCGTAGTGCTCCACGAGTACGGGACCGAACCAGTCGATGATCCGGCGCTTCACTTCGGGAGGCGTGGGGGCGGCGCCGTGAACGACCACTTTCAGCGACGAGACGTCGTAGTTGCTTCGGACCTCCTCGGGCAGGCGCAGCATTCGGATGAACATCGTTGCCACCGCATAAGCGTGCGTGACGTGATGGCGATCGATCAGAGCGAGATATCGCTCAGGGTCGAAGCGTGGCTCGAGAACGAGATCGGCGCCGAAGTCGATGGCTCGGCGAAAGAACCCGTTCGGCGTCGAGTGATACAGTGGCGCCGTCACGAGCGCCACAGCGCCGTCGGGATCGAATGGCATGATGTATTCCATGATCTCGCCGAGCGCTTGCGCTTCCTCCGGGCTCGGCGCCTGCCGGCGCACACCCTTCGGTCGGCCCGTCGTTCCCGACGTGTAGATCATGCTTCCGGGCGCGGAAACCTCTGCGGGCTCCAACGGCTCGTATTCTTCCAGCCATCGGCCCCATCGGGGTGCGTCGGTGCGGGGTGTTATAGCGTCTTCGCCGAGCTGGAAGTGATCCCGGATTTCGGGGGGCGTCTCGACGAGAAACAACTGACAGCCGGTCGGCACGGCCCCTTCGAGCTTCTCGGCCAGATCCGTGTGTGCAATGACGACCTTCGCGCCGGAATCCTCCAGGACGTATGACGCCTCACTGGCGGAGAAATGCCAGTTGATCGGTACCAGGTGGGCGCCCAGCCGGTTGGCGGCATAGGCCGCCTCGACGAAAGGGAAGTCGTTGCGGAGGAAGACGGCAATAGCGTCCTGTTCGCCGACGCCGAGGGTTCTCAGTCCAGCGGCGGCGCGATGGGCGCGCTCGTGCATCTCGTCCAGTGGCAGGATCCGCTCTCCGCAGATGATTTTCGCGGCCATGGCGTTAACCTCGTAACAGCAGTGAACTCGGCGTCCGCTGGCGCCGACTGGCTTTGATCGGACGCACTCCGTGGCTGTGGGTCGATGCTGGTCTGGGTGCCCGGGCGGCGTTCGGGTTCACGGTATTGTAGAGGCCGCGCACGAGGTATTGAATGTCGGCATGGATGGTCGACGCCACGCCCCCGCGGCGGAACGCAACAAGGCGCCCATACTCGAGGTGCTCGAGCGGGTGCTGCCCGCTCGGGGAACGGTGCTGGAAGTGGCCAGCGGGACGGGTCAGCACGTGGTGCATTTCGCCGCGGCGCTGCCGGAGTTGCACTGGATCCCTTCCGACCCGGACCCCGCGCACCGGGCCTCCATCGCGGCGCACGTGGCGGGCGCCGGCCTGCAGAACGTGGCGCCGCCGTTGGATCTCGATGTGCGCGCGCCGTGGGAAACCGGCACCGTCGACGCGGTGATCGTCGCCAACCTGCTGCACGTGGCCGGCCGCGACGTGCTGCCGGCGCTGTGTCGCGGCGCGGCCTCCGTCCTGCGCCCGGGCGGGGTGCTCCACCTCTACGGCCCGTTCAAGCGGGGCGGGCGGCACACGTCCGAGGGCAACGCCCGCTTCGATGCGTCCCTGCGCGCGCAGGACCCCGACCAGGGGCTGTGGGACGTGGAGGACGTGACGGAAACCGCCGGCCGACACGGTCTGACGCTCACCGGGATCATCGAGATGCCGGCGAACAACCTCTCGCTGGTGCTCACGCGCGCGTGAGGTCGCACGTTCACAGCAACTCCTCCGCGAAAAACCGCAACGTCTGAGAATCCGCCGCGCCGATGTTGAGCTGCGTCACCGGACTGTCCTTCCAGCCCTGCAGGCGCTCGCGGATGCGCCCCTGCGGGCCGCACAGGGCGATTTCGTCCACCAGCTCGTCCGGCACCGCCGCGAAGGCCTCGTCGCGCCGGCCCGCCATGAACAGCTCCTGGATTTTCTCGGCGGCGTCGGCATAGCCCATGCGGCTCACGTGGTCCTTGTGGACGTTGAAATCCTTCGCGCCCATGCCGCCGACGTAGAAGCCCACGTTCTGCTTGATCTTCGCCCGCGCGGCGTCGACATCGTCCTCCACCACCACCGGCACGGTGGCCGCGATCTCGAAATCGGGTTGTCTGATCCGCATGGCGTCGGCGTACATCTCGTTCATGCGATACGGCGAGAGAAACATGGGGATCCAGCCGTCGCAGATCTCCGCGCTCAGGGCGACGTTCTTGGGGCCTTCGGCGCCGAGATAGACCGGGATGTGGTCGCGAAGGGGATGCTGCATGAGCTTCAGCGGCTTGCCGAGCCCCATGCCGCCGTCGAGGGGGAGCTGATAGTGCTCGCCCTGGAAAGTGACCGGTTCCTCACGCGCGACGATCTTGCGGAAAATCTGCATCCACTCCCGGGTCCGGGCCAGGGGGCGGGGGTAGGGTTGTCCGTACCAGCCTTCCACCACCTGCGGGCCGGAGACGCCGATGCCGAGGATCAGGCGTCCGTTCGACAGGTAGTCCATGGCGACCGCGTGCATGGCGGCGCTGGCGGGGGTGCGCGCCGAGATCTGCATGATCGACGTGCCGAGGTTGATGCGGGCTGTGTTGGCGCCGATCCAGGCGAGCGGCGTGAAGCAGTCCATGCCGTAGATTTCCGGGCACCAGATGGTGTCGTAGCCGAGCGCCTCGGCTTCCCGGGCGAGCTCGACGATGCGCTCGCCACCCGGTGGACCGACGGGGCCGATGCCGAGTCCCAGTTTCATGCGTGGCTCCTTCGACGGGGTTGGCGCATGCTAGTATGAAGTTCGTGCCATGTGTGCCGCCAGGGGTGAGTCATCGTGCCCGAGCCGCTTTCCATCGACGTCTTCTGGTCGTTCCGCAGCCCCTGGTCGTATCTCGCGACTCCGCGGCTCGCTGACTGGGCGCGGCGCTACGCGCTGGAAGTCCGCTTCCGGCCGGTGCTGCCCATCGCCGTGCGCACGCCGGAGTTCTTCGAGCGGGTGCCGCCGCAGTGGTTCCGGTACTTCCTGACGGACGTCTTCCGCGTGGCGGAGTACCTCGAGCTGCCGTTCGCCTGGCCCAAGCCCGATCCGGTGCAGACCACCCCCGGGGAGAGTGGCCGACCGCGGGCGACCCCCGAGCAGCCGTACATCCACCGTCTGACGCGGCTGGGCGTGCTCGCCGAGGAGCACGGCCGCGGCATCGCGTTCGCGGACGAGGTGGGGCGCGTGATCTGGGGTGGCGTCGAGAACTGGGACGAAGGCGATCATCTCGCGAAGGCCGCCGCCCGCGCGGGCCTCGACCTCGCCGAGCTGGATCGGCGCGCGGCGGCGGAGGCCGCCCGGCTCGACGCGGCGATCGCGGCCAACGAGCGCGATCACGATCAGGCGGGGCACTGGGGCGTGCCCACCTGCGCGTTCCGGGGCGAGCCGTTCTTCGGTCAGGACCGCCTGGACGTGCTGCGCTGGCGGCTCGAGCAGCACGGGCTCACCGAGCGGGCAGGGTGAGCCCCCGGCGCTGACCGCGGCTCAGGCGGTGTGGCGCCGCACGATCTGCTTGCCCAGCGCCATCATGTGCACCTGGTCGGGGCCGTCGGCCTGGCGGCACCAGCGCGCGTAGTTGTAGGCCTCGGCCATGGGGTAATCGGCGGTGAGCCCGCCGGCGCCGTGGATCTGCATGCAGCGGTCGATCACGGTCTGAGCCATCAGCGGCACCGTGATCTTGGCCGCGGCGATCAAGTCGCGCGCGTCCTTGGCGCCGACTTCGTCCATGCGCCGCGCGGTCTCGAGGGTGAGCAGGCGGGCCTGCTCGATCTCGGCGTGGGACTTGGCGATGTCCTCGAGCACCGACTGATGGTCCGCCAGCCTGCGGCCGAAGGTCTCGCGGCTCACCGACCGCCGGCAGGCGTATTCCAGCGCGCGCTGGGCGCTGCCGATCAGGCGCATGCAGTGGTGGATGCGCCCGGGGCCGAGTCGGCCCTGGGCGATCTCGAAGCCCCGGCCCTCACCGAGCAGCATGTTCTCCGCGGGGACCCGGACGTTCTCGAACGCCACCTCGGCGTGCCCGAGCGGGGCGTCGTCGTAGCCCAGGGTGGTGAGGGGGCGCACCACGGTGACGCCGGGGGTGTCCTTGGGCACCAGGATCTGGCTCTGCTGCCTGTGCCGGTTGGGGTTGTCCGGGTCGGATTGCCCCATGACGATGAGGATTCTGCTGCGCTCGTAGGGCGCGTTGGTGATGAACCATTTGCGCCCGTTGATGACGTACTCGTCGCCGTCCCGCTCGATGCGGGTGCGCACGTTGGTGGCGTCGCTCGAGGCCACGTCGGGCTCGGTCATGCAGTAGCAGGAGCGGATCTCGCCGTCGAGCAGCGGCTCCAGCCACTGCGCTTTCTGCGCCTCGCTGCCGTAGTTCAGCAGCACTTCCATGTTGCCGGTGTCCGGCGCGTTGCAGTTGAAGATCTCCGGGCTCCAGAGCACGCGACCCATGGTTTCCGCCAGCGGGGCGTAGTCGGCGTTGGTCATGCCGCCGTGCTCCGCCGGCAGCCACAGGTTCCAGAGCCCCGCGGCTTTCGCTTTCTGCTTGAGCTCTTCGGCCAGCGGCACCGTGGAGAAGCGGTCCTCGAGGGCGTTCAGCTCCTCGTGATAGCGGCCCTCGTTCGGATAGATGTGCTCGTCCATGAAGGCCTTCAGGCGGTCGTGGAGCTCCAGCGCTTGCTCGGATGTCGTGGTCATGGCGTCTCTCGTACTGCGTGAACCAAGTACTATACCGCACGACGCCCGCTTGGCTCCGCCCGCGCGAGCGGCTATCGTCCGCCTCTTCGCACCGCTGAGAATGCCCATGACCCCGAAGACCAGCGCGTGGACCCGCGCGTGCACCACGCGTTCATCCAGGCTCCTGGCGCTTGCCGCCGCGACCGTTGTATCCGGCTGTGGCGGCAGCGGCGAGACGTCGATTCCGGTGTGCACCGACGAGGCCCTGAGACCACTCGCGTTCGCGGTCGGTGACGTCGACGGCGACGGCCGTGCGGATCTCGTGGTCGGCTGTGCGCGCGCCGACGGGCCCGCGTCGTCGGGCACGGGAAGCCTGGAACTGCTGACCGCCGGCGCCGAGGGCTTCGGCGAGCCCGCCCGGGTGCGGGATTTCGAGCACGGGGTCACCGCTGTGGCGCTGGGTGACCTGAACCGGGACGATGCCCTGGATCTCGTGGTCAACGTATCCGGCCCGCACGAGCGGACCATGGCGGTCTTGACCAACGAGGGTGACGGCGCATTCTCCGAGCCGTTGTCCACCACCACCGACTTCACCGTATCGACGCCGGCGCTGGTGGATCACGAGGGGGACGGCGACCTCGACGTCCTCATGCCCGGCGACAACCATCTGTTCCGCAACGACGGCGATGCCGGTGCGCCGGGGCCGTTCGTCCGCACCTCGCTGGTGTCGATGAACGAGCGCCGCGACGTCCACGCCGCCGACGTGGATGGCGATGGCCGCACGGACGTCGCGCACGTGGTCGACTCCGCGGGCCGGATCCGCCTTCATACCACCACGGGCGCGGCGCCCGGGGAGATATCCCTCGGCAAGCCGGTTCGCGACGTGCGCCGGGTAATGGCCGGTGGTGATTTCAACGGCGACGACGCTCTCGACCTGGTGGTGACCTCGTCGGGCGAGGCCCACCGGCAGGTGGCGCGCCTGGTGCTCTCCGGTGACGGGCGCTGGCAGCTCTCCGAGCCGTTGCCCTCGTTGGGAAGCCCGGCGCGCGTGCTGGCGGGCGACGTCGACGGCGACGGCGTGGTGGACCTGATCGCCGCGCCATCGGCGCAGCCGGACGTGACGGCCTATGCGCTGCGCATTGCGCGCGGCCAGGGTGACGGCGCCTTCGCCGCGGCCGAGGAGCAGGCGGTGGCGGCGTTTCCGCAGCACCCGCGGCTCGCAGCCCTGAACGGCGACGGCGCCCCGGATCTCCTGTATCTGGACATGGAGGGCAGCAGCCTGCAACGCGTGCCCCTGCGTTGACACGGGGTGGTAATCTGCATCTTTTAGCGTGATTGTTCCCATGAACGACGAGGAAGCGCTGGAACGGCTCGAGCGGATTCGCGCCGAGATCCTGGACCTGCAGGAGGTGCGCGACCAGGCCACGGCAGTGGTGGAGCTGGATCAGTCGCGCAACGGCCGGCTGTCGCGGGTCGACTCGCTGCAGCGGCAGGCGCTGGCGCAACACGGCCGGGCGCTGGCGGAGGCGCGGCTGCGCAGCATCGATGCGGCCATTGCGCGCTGCCGGGCCGGTACCTATGGCCTGTGTATCGATTGCGAAGAAGAGATCGGCGCCGGGCGGCTGGAGGTGGACCCCGCGGCGGCACTGTGCATCGCCTGCGCCGAGTCCCGGGACGGCTGACCGACACGAAACAAAATCAAACGGGGGAGAGGATTCATGCGGGTATCGACCTGGCTCACGGGCGCGCTATGGGGCGGGGCACTGCTGCTCGGCGTGCAGCCGGTACGGGCGGCCGACACGGTCATCGTCTACGACGCCTCGAACTCCATGTGGGGCCGGATCGAGGGCGAGGCCAAGGTGAGCATCGCGCGCCGGGTCATGGCGGACCTGGTGCGGGACTGGGACGACGACACCAACATCGGTCTGGTGGCCTACGGCCACCGGCGCGCCGGCGATTGCACCGACATCGAGACCGTGAGCCCGGTAGGCCCGGTTGATCGCGATGCCCTGGTGGAACGCGTGCGCTCGATTCAGCCCAACGGCAAGACGCCGCTGACCGCCGCGGTGCGGCACGCGGCGGAGACGCTGCGCTATCGGGACAACCCCTCGAACGTCATCCTCATCTCCGACGGTATCGAAAGCTGCAACGCCGACCCCTGCGCCATGTCCGAGGAGTTGAACCGGGCCGGCATCCGGTTCACCGCGCACGTGGTGGGCTTCGACGTGGATCAGGGTGCCGACCGGAAGCAGCTTCGCTGCATCGCGGACAACACCGGCGGGCGGTTCTTCACCGCCCGCGACGCCGCGGGGCTGGAGACGGCGCTCGCCGAGGCGGCGGAGATCGCCGCCGAGCCGGAGCCACCGGCGCCGGAGGTCACCCTGGACGTGCCCGAGCGGGCCGTGGCCGGCTCCCGGGTTCGCATCTCCTGGAGCGCGGAGAATCAGCACCGGCGGGACCTGGTAACCATCGTCCCGGCGGAGGCGCCCGCCGATGTACGTGACGATTACGCGCGCACGAAGTCGGAGTCCGCGGCCACCATCGTGGCGCCGGGGGAGCCGGGTGCGTACGAGGCGCGCTACGTGAGCTCCGCCACGGGCGGCGTCGTGGTGCGGGCACCGATTCGGCTCACTGAGCCGAAGGCGCGGGTGTCGGCGCCGGAGACGGTTACGGCCGGCGCCCGCTTCACCGTGCGCTGGGAGAACCCGGTGCAGCCCCGGGACTACGTCACCGTGGTACCGGCGGATACGCCGCGCGACGAATACGCGGACTACATCCGGGTGAAGGACGATCGTAGCGGTACCCTGACCGCGCCCGGTGAGCCGGGGGCCTACGAGGTTCGCTATCAACTGCAGGCGAGCGGCCGGGCCGTTTCCAGCGCGCCGGTGGCGGTCGTCGAAGAGAGCGTGTCACTGTCGGCTCCGGACAGTGTTGCCGCCGGCGCCGACCTTGCCGTGCGCTGGGACAATTCGATCAACCCCCGCGACTACGTCACGATAGTGCCTGCCGACGCACCGGACGGCGAGTACGACACCTACACGCGGGTGAAGGACCACCGCCGCGGCAAGCTGCGGGCACCCGCGGAACCGGGTGCGTACGAGG
>JBMCWS010000031.1:0-24785 GCA_048621375.1 Pseudomonadota bacterium
GCCTGCACCTGGTCGTCACCCAGACTCGCTCCGGGCGACAGGGCCAGGGTGACACTGGCGCTGGCCTTGCGCTGATCGCGGACGAACGCGGTGCGCTTCGGAATGGCGAGGTGCACCCGCGCCCGGCGAACCGGATTGAGGGTGGCCACGCTGCGCGCGAGCTCCCCCTCGAGGCTGCGGCGGTACCGCGTGACCTCCATGAACTGACTGACGCCGAATCCGGAATCCTCGTCGAGCCGCTCGAAGCCCACCTGGGACCCGTCGACGATGTCGGCGCCCGCCATCTTCATGCGCGCCTCGTGAATGCGCTCGCTCGGCACCAGCAGCACCCCGGAGCCCGAATCGATGCGGTGGGGAATGCCGCTGTCGGCCAGCACCTCCGCGACCTGATTGATCTGGCGCGGCGACTCCACGCCGGTCACCGGACGATAGTCCGCGTCCTTGCTCCACAGCACCACCGCGAACCCCAGGGCGACGCTGGCCGCGAGCCCCACCAGCAGCGCGAACTGCCGCACCAGCGGCAGATTCGTGACCCCCACCAGAAAGTTCACGTTCAGGCCGCGCGCGGCCAGACCCGGCGTCGCGGCGGCGCCGCGCGCGTTGGAGTCTCCGGATTCAGCAGGCATGTCGGCCATTGCAACAGCTCACCCTATATGGTCATCTTCATGATTTCCTGGTACGCATTGACCAGCTGATTGCGCGTGTGCACGAGGCCCTGGAATGCGACCTTCGCCTTCTGCCCGGCGATCATCACGCTCACCAGATCGTCGGTCTCGCCCCTGACGAAAGCGCTCGAGAGCTCACCCGACTGGTTCTGCAGCTCGTTCACCCGTCCCGCGGCGGCCTCGAGCTGGGCGGCGAACTCGCTCTTCGGCTTCGCGTCCTGGTTGCCCACGCCGGCAACGTCCGCGGTGTCCGTCCCTTGCTGGGCCTGAGCCTGGAGCACGCGCATCTGCGCCAGCACGCTCTGCACGTCCGCCCTCATGCCGACGTCACTCACGTCACCACCTCCTCGCGTTCACGAAGTCGTTGCAGCTTGTAGCGCAGTGTCCGTTCACTGATGCCGAGCACCCGCGCCGCGTCCTTGCGCCGGCCGTTGCTGCTCGCCAGGGCCTGGGCGATGGCGTTCTCCTCCTCGTTGCGGACGCGGGATTCCAGGCCGGCCCCGAGCGCCGGCACGGGACTCGGGGCGCCCCCCGATACCGCGCGCTCCAGGCGCAGATGGCCCGGCTCGATGACGCCGTCGTCAGCCAGGACCAGCGCCCGCTGTATCGCGTTCTCCAGCTCACGGACGTTGCCGGGCCAGCGATGCTCCACCAGTTGCCGTCGGCTCGCCGGCGACAGGGCGAGATCCACCCGCCCCATGCGCGCGCCGTGCTTGCGGACGAACGCTTGCGCAAGCGGCAGGATGTCCTCGATGCGCTCCCGCAGAGGCTCGAGGTGCAGCGGGAACACGCTGATCCGGTAGTAGAGGTCCTCACGAAAGCGGCCGGCCGCCACTTCCTCCCACAGGTTGCGGTTCGATGTAGCCAGCACCCGCACGTCGACGGTGCGGCTGACGTTGGCGCCGATGCGCTCCACCTCGCGCTCCTGAAGCACCCGCAACAGCTTGGCCTGCAGCTCCAGGTTCATCTCGGATATCTCGTCGAGCAGCAGCGTGCCGCCGTCCGCCTGCTCGAACTTGCCGCCTCGGGCCTGATGGGCGCCCGTGAAGGCCCCTTTCTCGTGGCCGAACAGCAGCGCTTCCATCATGTGCTCGGGAATCGCCGCGCAATTGACGCCTACGAACGGATGAGCGGCGCGCTCCGAACGGTCGTGGATGAAGCGCGCCACCACCTCCTTGCCGGTACCGCTCTCGCCGCTGATGAGCACCGAGACATCCGTTCGGGCAACGCGAGCGGCGAGCGCGAATCCCTGGCGAGCGGCATCGGATTCGCACACCGGGGCGTCGTCGCGCGCGTCCACGAAAGCGGCGAGCCGGGCCGCCAGCTCCGCCGAACCGACACGGTCGTGGAGGTAATCGGCGGCACCACCACGAATGGCGCCGACCACCAGGGACGGGTCATCCACCGGGCCCGCCAGCACCACCGGCAGCATCGGCGCGGCCCTGCGCAGGCCCTCGAGCAACTCGCCGTGCTCCCCCGCTGCCGTTCGCGCCAGCACCACACCGATGCCGCGCCGGCGCGTCACCGCAGCGAGCTGGTCGCGGCCGGCAATGCGCAGCCAAGGCAGGCCACTGCGCTCCAGGGCCTCGCCGAGCCCGCAGTCGCCACCGCTTTCATCCAGCAGTGCCACCGGAGACACACCGTGCTCGAGCTGCTTCGGCATCACGCCACCTCCCGGCGAATGCCGTACTTGCGCATCTTCTCGACCAGGGTGGTACGCCGGACCCGCAGACGGTCCGCGGCTCGCGCGACCACCGCGTCGCTGTCCGACAGCGCCTGCTCGATCAGGCGCCGTTCCGTGTCCGCCAGATGGGCGCGCAGATCGATGCCGTTGACCGGCAAGCCGGCGTCCGCGGCAGTGCTTCGGCCAGCAGCGTCGTTCTCATCCGGTTGCGCCGCGAGCGCCGGGCGATCGTCCGCGCCGCGCAGTCGGGCGGGAAGGTCGGGCACATCCACCACGGCGTTGGGGAACACGATCGCCAGACGTTCCAGGATCTTCTTCAGCTCGCGCACGTTGCCGGGCCAGTCGTGGGCGCCGAGGGCCGCCCACGCCGGATCCGTCAGGCTCAGCGATTCGCCGCGCCGGTGATGGCGCCGCGCCAGAAAGTCCCCGGCGACCAGGCGGATGTCGTCCGCGCGGTCACGAAGCGGCGGCAGAGCGACGTGTACCAGCGACAGACGGTCGTAGAGGTCCCGCCGGAAGCGTCCCTGGCGCACCAGCTCCTCCAAGTCCCGGTCGGTGGCGGCGAGCACGCGGACGTCGCAGGCCTCGGAACGGGCGCTCCCGACGGGCTCCAGCACCCGCTCGCGCATCGCCCGCAGCAGCCTGATCTGAAGGGCGGGCGAAAGGGCGTGCACCTCGGCGAGAAACACCGTGCCGCCCCGGGCCAGCTCGAAACGCCCCGGACGGGACGGTCCGGCCGCCGGCGCGGCGGCCTCGGCACTGCCGAAGAGCTCCGACTCGAGCAGCTCGTCCGGAATACCCGCACAACGTACCGGGACGAACGCGCCCGGCCGCGACGACTGCTCGTGCAGACAACGCGCGGCCAGGGTTCTGCCGGTGCCGGGCTCGCCGGTGAACAGCACCTCCACGTCCCGATCCGCCACCTGGCGCAACAGGGATCTGGCGCGTCGCAGCGCCACGCACTCCCCCACCAGAGCCGAGACCGCGTCATCTGCCGCCGGCTCGGCCCCGCTGCGCGCGCGTGCCAGTACTCCGGCGACGTCGTGATACCGCGGCGGCCACGACAGCGTCTCGCAGCCTTCCGCCGCCGCCACGCTCGCCCGCGGGTGCGCGATGTGGACGGTCAGCGGGCCGGCGGTGCTGTCCGGAGCATCGCCAGCGGCGGCGTCGGTGAAGAGCACCGGTTCCGTCACCGGCTCACCGACCGCCCGCCGGATGGCCGGCACGCCCAGAAATTCCAGGGATTCGATCAGCCTGATCGCGACTCGGGCGTCATCGCAGGCCACGGCGACGGACAACTCTCGCATACTCTTACTTCCCGGCTCCCCGCGTCGAAACGTTGACGGTTACGCCTGGAAGTAAAGTACGGTTCCTGAAAACGTCAAATCATCGGCATCGCGCGGCGGCGCCGGGCGTCAACTTCGCGAAGGTGGCAGCGGCGGGATCAGCCGCGTTGCAACCGCCGGTAGCTGTCCGCGGCGCCGGTTTTCCGGCGTACCCGGCGCAACGCCTGCAGTCGCTCCGCCCGCTCCTGACGGACCAGCTCGATCAACCGCTCATCCAGCGCCTTCACCTCGCGCAATGCCGCGTGCAGATGCTGTGCCTGCTCCGGCGTCGGCTGCTGCGCATCGAGGCAAGCCAGACACCTCCGGCGCTGCCGGTCGAGGTCATCCAGCGAATCCCAGTTCTCGGCTCGCGCCGCATCGATCATGGCCGCGGTGAGGGCCCGGCATTCGGCAACGGCAGCGGCGGCGCTCCGATCCGCGCCGCCGGTCACGCGGAAGCCGCCGTGGTCCCGGCGATCCCGTCCCACCCCGCGCGAATCTCCCGCAGCAGCGCGGCTACCTCGTTGAGGGCCTCGGAGTCGTCGTGCAGGTTGGCGTGGAGCAGCCGCTCGAGCATGTAGGCGTAGAGGGAGAACAGATTGGCCGCCACGTCGCCGCCCTGCTCGGTGTCGAGGGAGGCGCGCAGGCTGTCGATGATGGCGATGGCCTTGCCGATCCGCTCGCCCTTGCGCGCGGTCATGTCGCGCTCCATGGCCACGCGCGCCTGAACCACGCGCTCCACCGCGCCGTTCAGCAGCATGGACACCAGCGCGTGCGAGTCGGCGAACGCCGCCGCCTGCGCCTCCTCGCTGCGATACGCGGCAACTCCGGTTGTAGAGTAGGTCATCTCGAATACCTCGCTGCGTTACTGACCGGCGGACTTCGCCAGCGTCTCCAGGCCGCTCATCTCGCTGGTGAGGAAGCTGCCGGTCTGGTTGAGCTGCGCGACCCGGGCGTCCATGGAGCTGAACTGGTCGATCAAACGCTTCTCCATGCGCTCGAGGCGCTCGGACAATGCTTCGCGCTCGTCGCCGATTTCCTCGATTCGACCGTTGATATTGCCGGTGGCGCTGCTGAAGGCGCCGTCGGAGGCCAGCAGCGCATCCACGGATTCGCCGAGACGGCTGCCGATGCCCCGGGAGAACGTCACCTGGCCAAGCCGGCCGGTACTCGCGCCGGTGATCTCCACCTTCAATCCGGCAGGGGGGCCGGTCTGGGCGGTCAGATAGCGGCCGTAACCCTCGGCGGTGATGCCGCCGACAGTGCCCGCCACGTCGACCCCTTCCGCGCGGTCGCCGGTGCCGAACCCGAGGCTGGCGGCGGTCGCGGTATCGGCGAACGTCACCGCCACCTCCGACTCACTGCCGTAACGCTCGGAACGCAGCGTGAACGCGGCCGCATCCGGGTCGTAGGCCACGGTGATGCCGGCGCCGGCCTCGCGCAGTGCGTCGTCGCCATTGATCCGCGCCTGAAGCTCCGCCGCCAGCGCCGCACCGTCCGCGTAATCTCCCTGCGTCAGGGTGATGCGCCCGCTCGCCACGCCGTCGACGGTGACCTCGAGCTCGTCGTTCGAGTCGTCGATGGTGATCGGCACCCCGACGGCGCTGCCCGTGAGCGCCGCGCGCTCGGCCAGCCGGCTCACCTCGACGCCGTAGGTTCCCGGCGTCGTCTCGCTGCGGGCGCTCTCGAACGCGAAGCCACTGCCGTCCTCGAGGCCGCCGACCGCGAACAGCGCGGCCACCCCCTCGAGATTCGCCTCGAGCTGCTCCGAGAGCTTCGCCTCGTCGAGCTCGAGGCTGCCGTCCCGCGTCGTGCGGATCCCGATGTCGGCGAGGGCGCGTACCGGTTGCCCCTCCAAAGCGTCGAGCTGCTCGGTCATCAGCCGGCGGAGCTTGAACTCGACGCTGCGCACCAGGGAATCGCCCTGCAGCACGCCGCCCTCCTGAGTCTCGGGGTCGTAGCCCGACACTTCCTCGATCTTCTCGTGCAGGGCGTTGTAGGCCTCCACGAAACTCTCCACCCGCTCTCGGGCCTTGCCGGTGTCCGGCTCCACCCCGACCCGGGCGGGCGTGGTGTTGGTGCCTTGAAGGGTGAGCGTGGCCCCGGGCAGCAGGTCGTCGATTTCATTCTCCGCCCGGGTCACGGTTAGTCCGTCCACCACCAACTGTGCATCCGCCGCCGCGCGGTTGAGAGAAAGATTCGCTGCGGCATCGTTGAACTGCAGCCGGGACAACCCGGCGCCGTCGCCCGTGGCCCCGTCGTCGTCCGCCACGTCGACCATGAAGCCGTTGGCGGCGCCGGTACGCTCCGAGACGAAGACCAGGCGCTCGCCGGTGCCGTCGTCGATGACGGACGCGCGCACGCCCATGTCGGCTTCGTTCACGGCGTCCCGGACGTCCGTCAGGGTCGCGGCGTCCTCGGGGATCTCCACACTCGCCGTGGGGCGATCGGGATTTTGCGTCAGCCCGGTCACGGCGCCCGCCCCGTCCGTCTCGACGGTGCCGAAGCGGAACGTCAGCGTACCGCTGCCGACCTCGGCGGAGGGGCCGTCGAACACGCCACTGGCCACGGATTGGGCTGCGGCCAGAGCCTCCACCTGGATGCCGAACGACGCGGCTTCCTCCACCTCGCCCGACGCCGTGACCGCGATGGCGTCCGGATCGCCGGAGCTCGTGGTGGCGCTGCGGAAGCTGCCGCGGTCCGAGAGCTCGCCGAGCGCGCCATCGAACTCGGAGAGCGCGGACTTCAGGGTACCGAACGCTGACAGCTCCGCCTCCAGTCGGGTCTCGCGCCGGTCGAGCCGCTGTGCCACCGGCTGCTGCTCCGCCTGGAGCAGCTGATCGACGATGCCCCGAACGTCGATGCCGGAGCCGACCCCCATGGAACTGATGCCCGTCATGTCGTATCGATCCTTCGATTCACACCCGTCTCTCAGTAAAGCACAACGGCGGCGCGCGTCCCGTCACGCCCATTCATCCGCCAGCAGGCCATCGAGACGCTGGAGGTTCTCCGCCATCCGCACCGCCTGCTCCGGCGGTATCCGGCGGATGATCTCGCCGGTATCGGCATCCACCACCGCGATCACCACCCGCCCGGAGGCTTCGTCCTCGTGAAAGCGGAGGTTGCGCCGGGCCATCTGGAAATGCTCCTCGAGCCGTGGCAGGGATTCCATCACGCGGTCGCGGGCGTCACGGGACTGCAAGCCGGCTCCCCCGGACATTGCCGCCCCCGCCACCGGCGCGACCCGGTCGGGAAGCCGCGACCGCGGTGTGACGACGTGCGCCGTCCGGGTGTTTCCCGTTCCGTCGACAACAGTGGCCATGTGATCATCTCCCTCGAAGCGACGAGGCGGGCACCGTCCCCGGCACCCGCCCCGTTCTCTCAGGCTGCGTCACCGCGCCCCTACTGAAGCAGGGACAACACGTTCTGCGGCGTCTGGTTCGCCTGCGCGAGCACGGAGGTGCCGGCCTGCTGCAGGATCTGCGCCCGGGTCAGGGACGCGGTCTCTGATGCGAAGTCGGCATCCATGATCCGCGAGCGCGCCGCCGAGAGGTTCTCGGACGTGGTGCTCAGGTTGGCGATGGTGGACTCGAACCGGCTCTGCACCGCGCCCAGCTCGGCTCGCAGACTGTTCACCTCCCCGAGAGCGAAGTCCAGCGTCTGCAGGGCCTGCGAGGCGTTCTCGCGGGTGAGCACGTTGGTGTCGTTCAGCACGTTGGTCGCGTCGGTGGTGGAATCCAGCCCGACGTTCGCGGTATCACCGCTGAGGCTGACGCTTTCGCCCACGTCCGTGCTCAGCACGACGCCCGCCTCATACGTCTCGTCCACGCCGCCCAGGGCGTTCTGCCCGTCATCGGCGATTTCCATGGCGGCTCCGTCCGACGAGGAGAAAACGATGTCGCTACCGTCCTTCGACGCCTCGACACCCGTCTGCCCCGAGACGGCGTTGATGGATTCGATCGCCGCATCGATGTCATCGCTGCTGGCGACGTCGATGTCGACGCCGTTCACGGTGATCGAGCCGTCACTGCCGGGCTGGCTGTACGTCAACGCCTGCTCGGTGGTCGTCGCCTGCTGCGCCGTCACCCCGCTGTCTGCCGATACTTTGTTGATCTCGTCGATCACATCCTGGGCGCTACTTGCGCTGGAAAGATCCACGTCCTCCCCGTTCACGGTAATCGAGCCGCCGATTCCGCTCTGGGCGATGCTGCTGCCCTCGAAAGTCTCGGCACCCAGCTTCGAGCCGCGCGCGTCCACACCATCCACCGAGATGGTCTGCCCCTCGTTCGCGCCCACCTGGAACGTCAGCTCGCTGGAGCTGCCGTCCAGGACGTTCTGGCCGTTGAACTGGGTCGAGTCGGCGATGCGGTTGACCTCGGAGATCAGCGCCTGCACCTCGTTGTTCAATGCCTGGCGGTCCGAGGAGGAGTTGGTGTCGTTGGCGGACTGCACTGCCAACTCGCGCACGCGCTGCAGGGCATTGCCCACCTCGCCGAGCGCGCTCTCCGCGGTCTGGGAGAAGGAGATGCCGTCGTTGGCGTTGCGCACGGCCTGGTCGAGGCCGCGCACCTGGGCGGTGAAGCGCTCGGAGATGGCGAGACCGGCAGCGTCGTCCTTGGCGCTGTTGATCCGCAGGCCGGACGAAAGCCGCTCCAGGGAGGTCTGCAGCGCCCCCTGAGAGGAATTCAGGTTTCGCTGCGCATTCAGCGAAGCGATATTCGTGTTGATTACCTGGGCCATGATTACTTTCCCTTTTTGCTGTCGTTGGTCCGGCCGGGCCGGGCTTAGCCGGGCATTCATTGCCCTCGCCCAGTGATAACGGCCGAACCGGGAAAGTCTTTAGGGGTGTGCCACCGCGCACCGCGTGCGTGCTGTGACGCCGTGCGCATTTCGTTCGCGGCGCGCGCGGCGTCAGATGGCGTCGAACAGAGACAGTCGCGAGATACGCATGAAGCTCTGCTGTGCGGCTTCCAGCACCACGGTCTGGTGGTCCAGATCACTGATGGCCTTGGCGAAATCCACGTCTTCGAGGTCAGACTTCAGATCCGTGGAGAGCTCCTTGACCTCGGCGTGCTGCTCGCGCACCGACTCCATGACGTTCATGCGCGCGCCGATCTCCGCCTCCGCCTCCAGTATGGAGGCCATGGCGTTGTCGAGGTTGGTGTAGGTGTCCCCCAGCAACGTCTGGTAGGCGTCGGCGTCCTCGCCCGACGCCGACAGGCTGCGTAGGCCTTCCGCGAGCTTCGATACCGTGGTCAGGACGTCCTGTTTTTCGGAAGTCTCCACCAGGAACCGATCCCCCGCCCGGGGCTGCCCCTGGATGTCCAGGGCAACGCCGCCGGCCTCGATCGCGGCGCCCGGCTCGAAACGGACGTTCTCCAGACCATCGACCACGCGGCCGTCACTGCGCCGGCGCACCGTGTAGTTGGGCAGGCCTCCGGGATCGTCCGCGAGTGGCTGGAATTCCACCACCAGCCCGTCGGGCGCCAGCGACTCCAGCGCCTGCTGATCCGTCGTGCGGGGCTGCCCGGCCACCGCCGCGCCGGGGTCGCCGTTCCCCGGGTGCGCGCGCGCCGTGGCCACCGTGCGGTTCGAGGCAACGTCCATGAACACGCGCTGCCCCGAGTCGTTCACGGGCAACCGCGTGGAGCCGTCGATCTGCACCGCCCGTTGCCCCTCGTCGCCCTGATAGCGCACGGCACCGCCCGCGTCCCGGACGAACGGCGGCTGTCCGCCGGCGGTGCCGCCGAAGAGATAGTCGCCGGAGGCGAGGCGGGTGTTCATGACGTCCATGAGCTCGTCGAGCCGGCTCTCCACCTCCGTGGCGATGAACCCGCGGTCCTCGGCCGAGGTCACGGGATTGCCCGCCTGAACCGCCAGCTCCCGAACCCGCTGCAGCAGATCCATGGCCTGGTCTAGGGTGGACTCCTCGAGGCGAAGCTCGCTGTCCGCCAGATCGATGTTCTTTTCATACTGCTCCCGAACCGCCAGCTCCCGATTCAGGCGCTCGACGCCCACGGCCGCCAGGGGATCGTCCGCCGCGGTGGCGTACTTGCGCCCGGTGGCGATCTGCTGCTGCGTGTCCGCCGTCTGGCGCTGCACGTCCAGCATCTGGTTCAGCGCCTGGGCATGGATCTGCTGGGTCGAGATTCTCATGACATCACCCCACCGCACCGAGCAACGCGTCGAACATCTCCCGGGCCACGGAGACCACCCGAGCGGACGCATTGTAGCCCTGCTCGAACCGGATCAGGTCGGCGGCCTCTTCGTCGAGGTTGACGCCGGAGATCGACTCGCGCCGCGCCACCGATTGCTCCAGAAGACTCTCCGCCGCCTGGGAATCCGTGCGCGCCTGGCTGGTGCGGATGCCCACCTCCTCGATCACGCGCGATACGTTCTCGGCGAACGTGGCCGGGGGATCGCCGAGCGTGGGTCGGGTCTGCAACCCGGCGAGCTCGAGGGCGTTGTGATTGTCGAGGTTGCCGCCGCCGTTGAAATCGATCTCGAAGGTGTCGCCGGCCTCGGGACTGCCGCTCACCGTCGCCTGAAAGCCCAGCGCCGCCGGAAGCGCCACGGGCTCCGCAGAGAACAGGCCACCGCCCGGCGCGGTGCTCTCGCTGGTGACGTCGACGCCGTCGTCCAGCAGGAGCCGGACCTCACCGCCCGCAGTCACGCCCTGGTAGCGGCCCTCCCCGGCGGGCGACGGGCCGCGGCCGCGAAGGTCGATGGACGTGCCCGCGGCATCGGTCACCGTGACGCCGTCGGTGACGTCGCCGGCGACGTGCAGCGCCAGATCATCCCCGTGCCGGGACGTGAGCTCGAGGGTATCGCCGTCGCTCACCGCCTCGATTCCCGCACCGCGCAGCGCGTCGGAGCCCGAGATCGCGTCCGCGAGGTCGTTCAGCGACGATTCCGGCGCCAGCTCGAAGGCTTCGCCGTTCACGGCCACCGTCAGCGCCTCGCCCATGCCATTGTCACGCAAATCGCTCAGCTCGAGGCGGGTTCGAGCGGCGGCGGAGACACCGTCGCGCTCGTTCAGAGCGGCGGCAACGGCACGCGCGCTCATACCGGGCTGGATCTCGACGCGCTCGGCACCGCCCCGCCCGTCGCGCACGGTGACGGTTTCGCCAGCGAAGCCGTTTCGCGCCGGCGTCAGATCGTCGGTGTCGACGGCGCCGCCGGACCACCCACCGCTGTCGCGACCGTCCGAGACCAGCAGACGCTGATCGTCTTCCGGCAGCAGCGGCTGCTCGCCGTTCCCCGCGTACGGCATGCCCCATACGGGCGGCGTCAGGGGCTGCGGATCCGTGGGATCGGAGCCATCGAGAATCTCGTAGGTATCCTCGGAGCCGAACCGGACCAGCAGCGGCGGTGTCATGCGGTCGCTGCCTGCGAGCGCGCCGCGCCCGGTCTCGTTCACCGAGTCGAGCTCGATGCCGGCGGTACCCTGGTTGCCGGCCCCGCGGCTGATGGCCACGGGGCTCGCGAGCGCCAGTTCCCGGGGATCCGCAAGGGCGACACCAAACGCCGGGACGGCATCCGCAACCGCGCTCACCCGAAACTCGGCACCGGCGCGCAAGTCGCCGTCGCCCAGCTCGAGCGTCAGCCCGTCGAACTCGATCTCCTCGGGCCGCCTCCCGAGGTCGCCGCCGGCCACCACCTCGCCATCGCGCTCGCGCACGACCTCGAAGCGATTCGCGCCGGCTTCGGCGAAGCTCAGGCGGTAATCGCTGGGCTCGAGCCGGGCGGGATCCGACACCCGAACCCCGATCGGGACATCGCCGCTCTCCCGCGCCGCCGGATTGTCGGCACTCACCCGATCCCGTGCCCGCGCCTCGGCGTTGACGTCGGCGAACAGCGTCCCGCCGTAGTCGCCGCGCAGATCCAGCCCGCGAGCGTGCGTCGCGTTCAGCGTCGCCGAGAACGCCAGGGCCATGCGCCCGATCTCGTCGAGCACCGGCTCCAGGGTCTGCTCCCGGGCGGCGATGAGACCGCCCAGGGCGCCGCCGCGAACATCGGCAGCGGGGGCGGTCTCCCCTTGGGGTCCCGCCATGCGCAACGCCCCGTCGCTGCCGCGCTCCAGCGCATTCACCCGCGTACCCACCACCAGGGAATGCCCCTTGCCGAGAAACACGTTCGCGCCCAGGCCTTCGCCGTCCACCACCCGCACGTCCATGTGCTCCGACAGCTCCCGCAGCAGTTCGTCGCGCTGGTCTAGGAGCGCGTTGGTGTCGGCGTCGGCCTCCCGCATGCCGCCGAGCCGGGCATTCATCTCGCCCAGGCTCTGGGCGAGCTGATTCACTTCCACCAGTGTGCTGTCGATCTGGCGATCCACCTCGTGGAGCTGATCCCGCAGCCGACCGTCGAGCCCCTGGAAGCGCGACACCAGCCCTTGCGCCTCGGAGATCACGAGCTGGCGTGCCGCCAGAGAGGTGGGCTCGTTGGCGGCACTGTGCATGGCGCTGAAGAACTGCTCGAAGCCGCGATTGAGGTTGCCGGCTTCGCCGGCCAGCAGGGAATCGACCTGGGACAGTTGCCCGGCCATGCGGTCGAGCCGCGCCGCGGCGGAAGTATCCAGCCGTTCCTGATTGACCGTGGCCTGATCGTAGACGCGGTCAATCCCGTCGAGGCGCACGCCGTGGGCGCCGAACCCCTGACCGAGGCTGGTCTGGGTCTCGAACGCGGCCCGCTGGCGCGTGTACCCGGGCGTCGACGCATTGGTCACGTTCTGTCCCGTGGTGGAGAGCGCCGCCTGATGGGCGCGCAGCCCGCTCAGGCCGATGTTGATCAACGGTGCGCTGGCCATGGCTGTGCGTCACACTCCCGTCGCGCCGCCGCGAGAGCGCGCATAATCGCGCACCGCCGACGCCAGGTCCGGATAGCTGCGGAACCGCTCCGTGGCGGGCTCGCGGCGGCCATCGCGAAGCTCGAGGGTACGCACCTCCACCGTCTCGCCGGACCAGTCGTCCCCGTCGCGCAGGCCGAACAGGTTGTGCGTGGAGGTACCGTCCTCGGCGTGGACGACCCGCGCGCCCCAGCCCGTGGCCCGCCCGCTCTGCTCCAGCGCTTCCCGGGGATCGATGCCGCTGCCCGCGAGCTCCCCCTCGAGCACCGGGGAGACCTCGGCGACGAACGCCTCACGGCCGGCGAACGCCGGCGCCCGCTGCCCCAGACGGCGATGCGAGACGCCCCCGAGCTGCTCGACGATGACGTCGGCGAGGCCCATGCCCCCGCTCTCCGCCATGTGGACGGCCCACTGCTGATCGAGCATCTCCTGGTGCATGTTCACCTCAGGGCTCGACAGCGGGTTGCCCTCGGCGAACACGGCGTTGGCCTTGCGCATGCCTTCGAGCATCATGCCGATGAACATCGACTCGAACTGCTCGGCCGCCGCACGCAGCCCCTCCTCACCGTTACCGATACGCTGGAGCGAGGTGATGTCGTTGTATGCCATGCCCGGCGTGCCGGCCGGGCGCGCGTCCGAGATCATGCGCCTTCCTCAGATCACCACGAGCTCCGCCCGCAGTGCCCCCGATTGCTTCAATGCTTCAAGTATAGCCATCAAATCACCGGGCGCCGCGCCCACGTCGTTGACCGCGTTGACGATGTCCTGAAGCGCCACCCCCGGGTTGAAATAGAACATGCGGTTGCCCTCCTGCTCCACTTCCACCTCGGACTGGGGGACCACCGCGGTGTCGCCGCCGGAGAACGGATTCGGCTGACTCACGGCCGGGTTCTCGGAGATGGTCACGCTGAGGCTGCCGTGGGTCACGGCCGCGGGCGCCACTTCCACTTTCTCGCCGATGACGATGGTTCCGGTCCGGGAATTGATGATCACCTTGGCGGCCGCGGCCGAGGCTTCCACCTCCAGGTTCTCGAGCACCGAGAGGAAGCTCACTTTCTGATCGGTTTCCGCGGGTGCGCGCACGGCGACCGTGCCACCGTCCACGGCGCGCGCCACTTCCGGGCCGAAGGTCTCGTTGATGCGCTCGGTCACCCGCCTGGCGGTGGTGAAATCGCTGCGGTGCAGGTGGAACACCAGCTCCCGGTCGTCGGCAAAGCGGTTGGGCGACGGCCGCTCCACCAGGGCGCCGCCGGGAATCCGGCCCACACTGGGGACGTTGACGGTAACCGAAGAACCGTCGGCGCCCTCCACCCCGAAACCGCCCACCACCAGGTTGCCCTGGGCGACCGCGTAGACGCTGCCGTCGAGCCCTTTCAGCGGCGTCATCAGCAGCGTGCCGCCGCGCAGGCTGTCGGCATTGCCCATGGAGGACACGGTGACGTCGAGCTTCTGCCCCGGCTTGGCGAACGCCGGCAGATCCGCGCTCACCGACACCGCCGCAACGTTGTCGAGGCGTACGTTCTCGCCCGGGGGCAGCTGAATGCCGAACTGGCGCAGCATGTTGTTGAACGCCTGGACGGTGAAAGGCGTCTGCGTGGTCTGGTCGCCGGAACCGTCGAGGCCGACCACCAGGCCGTAGCCCACGAGCTGGTTGCTGCGCACACCGTCCACGTCCGCCAGATCCTTGAGGCGCTGGGCGTATGCCCCGCTCGCCCCGGCCAGGCACACACCCACGAGCAGGCTCGCTACGAGCGTCTTCATCATCAAAACGGCATCAACGGGCTGAGGAAGAAGCGGCTCAACCAGCCGGCCCGGTTGGAATCGGCGAATGCGCCGGTGCCGCTGTAGGCGATCCGGGCATCCGCCAGGCGCAGGGACGAGACGGTGTTGAAGCCGTCGATGTCCTCCGGGCGCACCAGCCCGCTGATGCGCAGGTACTCTTCGCCGCGATTGAGATTCAGCCATTTCTCCCCCTGTACCACCAGCAGCCCGTTGGGCAGAACGTCCGCCACCACGGCGCTCACCGTACCCTGCAGGCTGTTGCTCTGGTCGCTTTCCGCCTCGCCGTTGAAGTCCCGTTCGGCATCGAACTGACTCGCGAGGTCGTCCACCATGGAGCCGAACAGCGTCGGCTCAGCCACGTTCTGATCCGATGATTTGCGGTAGTTCGTCCCGGCGGATTTGCTCGACGTGGTCTGCTCCTCCAACCGAATCGTCAGCACGTCGCCCACCTGCCGTGCCCGACTGTCGTCGAACAGATAGGTTCGACGCCCGGCATGGAACAGGCTCGCCTCGTCGAGGGGCTCGCGTACCGAGAGCTCGGGGTAGGTCGGCTGATACACCGGCTCCGGCCGTCTCGGGTCCTGCGCCACGCACCCGGCGACGAGCAGGGTGGCGGGTAGAACCAGGCTTGCAATGGTCGAGCGCATCACGCCTCCTTACATGTTCTGGGTCGCGAACTGCAGCATCTGGTCGGCGCTGGAAACCACGCGGCTGTTCATCTCGTACGCGCGCTGGGTGGAGACCATGTTCACCATCTCCTCCACCACGTTGACGTTCGAGTTCTCCAGATTGCCCTGCAGCAGTGAGCCGAGGCCGTCACTGGCCGGCATGCCGGTCAACGGCGCGCCACTGGCCGGAGTCTCGCGATAGAGGTTGCCGCCGATGGCCTGCAGCCCGGCCGGATTCACGAAGTCGGCGAGCTGGATGTCGCCCACCTCGCTCACGCCCTGATCACCGGGCAATGCCGCGGTAACGGTGCCGTCCGCGGCGATGGTCACCGACTGTGCCTCGGGCGGGATGTTCACCGCGGGCTCGAGCCGGTAACCCTCAGCCGTCACCAGCTCACCGTTCTCGCTCAACTGGAACTGCCCGTCGCGGGTGTAGGTGAGCGAGCCGTCCGGCATCGCCACCTGGAAAAAACCCCGGCCGTTGATGGCGAGATCCAGCGGCTGATCCGTGGCTTGCAGATCCCCTTTGGTGAAGACCTTCTGGGTGGCGCCGACCTCGACGCCGGTGCCGAGCTGCAGGCCCGACGGCAGGGTCGTATCCTGGGACGACAGCCCGCCGGGCTGTTCCTGAACCTGATAGAGCAGGTCGCGGAACACCGGCCGGTCGCGCTTGTAGCCCACCGTGCTCACGTTTGACAGATTGTTCGAGATGGCGCGCAGCGCCGTGTCCTGCGCCGCCAGCCCGGTTTTGCTCACCCACAATGCGGACATCATGATGTTCGTTTCCCCTTGTCGTTCTAGCTGATCGAGAGCAGCTTCGCAGCGGCCTCGTCGTTCTGTTTCGCCGTCTGCATGAGGCGGAGCTGTACCTCGAACTCCCGGGACAGACCGAGGATCTCGGTCATCTCCTGGACCACGTTGACGTTGCTGTTCTCCAGGGCGCCGGATTGCACGCTCACCTCCCCCGCGGGCGGTGCCGCGAGCCCGTCCGACTGCGAGAACAGCCCATCCGGACCCTTCACCAGCGTGTTCGAGTCCGGGCGCACCACCTTGAGCCGATCGATCTGAACCAGGTTGTTCGCCTCCTGCCCCTGGGGCTGCACGGTGACCGTGCCGTCATCACCGATCAGCACGTTCTCGAACGGCGGCAAGGCGATGGGGCCGCCCTCGCCCAGGACCGGGTCACCCCGGCTGGTGCGCAGCTGCCCCGCCGGATCCACCTGCAGGCTGCCGTAACGGGTGTACGCCTCGGTACCGTCCGGCCGGAGCACCGCGAGCCAGCCCTCGCCGTCGATGGCGACGTCCAGATCGCGCCCAGTGCGGTCGAGACTGCCCGGAGCCAGATTGGTGCCCGGGCTCTCCGTGGCCGCATGAACGCGACCCGGATGACCATCGCCGTAGACCTGCATCGCGCGCGCCTGGGCGAAGTCGGCCTTGAAGCCGCCGGTGGATGCATTGGCCAGGTTGTTGGAGTGCACGGTCTGAGCCTGCGTAATCTCGCGGGCCGCCGATGCGGATAGATACAGAACCTTGTCCATGGCCGCTGCTACAGGTTGAGAATGGTCTGGGTGATCTCGTCGCTGGTCGAGATGGTTCGCGCGTTGGCCTGGAAATTCCGCTGGGCGATCATCAGCTCCACGAGCTGCTCGGAAAGCTCCACGTTGGAATCCTCGAGCGCGCCGGAAGTGATCGCTCCCAGGGATCCGGACGCGGCCGTGCCGATGGCGGGCTCACCGGAGTCGCTGGTCTGCACCCAGGCGGTGTCGCCCACCGACTTCAAGCCCTGCTCGTTGGGGAAATCCGCCAGCGCGATCTGCCCCAGCGCCTGACTCTCACCATTGGTGAATCGCGCCTCCACCAGGCCTTCCTCGTTGATGCCCAGGCCGGACAGCTCGCCGGCCGTGAAGCCGTTCTGGTCGATGCTGTTCAAGGCGAAATCCACACCGGATTGGGTCGTCTCGCCGAGCCGGATCTCGAAGTTCGAGCTCGTGGGAGGATCGGACACCGGCAGCGAGCCGCCCATGAGCTGGTTCAAGGGTCCGTCGGCGCCGTTGGGGTTGCCGTCCTCGTCCCTGGGCACCCAGTTCGAGATCAGCACCGGGTCGCTGCGCTCGGCGTCGAGCGTCCCGTCCGGATTGAAGGCCACGTTGAACGATGCCCGGGTGGGCTCGCTGTTCTGCGGCGGCGGCAGGTTGGGATCGGGGTCGCCGACGTCGCGACCGTCGACCATGACATGCATGGTCCATTGGTTGCCGTCCTCCCCGGCAACCTCGCCTCGATTCTTGACGAAGTACATCTCCATGACGTGGGGATTGCCGAGGCTGTCGTAGATGGTGGCGGAAGTGGCGCCGTTGTAAGTCTCCTGGTTTTCCGGGTCGAAGGTGTTGAGCTCGAAGGGCTCGAAGGCATCGTCACCCAATGGGCCGAACACGTTACTGCCGGCGGGATCCGCGTTCGCCAGGGTCACCCCCTCGTCCAGGGTGAAGGCCACCTCGCCCCCGACCGCAGCGGCACGGGTGCCGTCCGTTTCCAGTGTCACCGACGCCGCCTGCTGGCCGACCACCTCCACCGAGTCGCCGGCCAGGCCGTCCCGGATCTCGAACACCAGATCGTTGCCCTCGCGGTCGACGACTTCCAGATCGCCGACATCGCTCAGCTCCGCGCTCACCGTGCCCAGCCCGGAGGTGTCGTTAATGGCATCCGCCAACTCCTCGAGGCTGGCACCGGATACGGCCACACCGTTCACCGACAGGCCGATGCCGCCGCTGCTGTTGCGGAATCCGTCGGCGGGCAGAGTCGCCGACGTGGTGGCGCTGGCGCTGACACCGGGCGCCGCCGAGGAATTGAACTTCCCGGCGATCTCGGCGGCACTGGCCCCGGCTTCCGTAGTCACCGCACGCGCCGAGCCGTCTGCCTGGACCACGTCCACGGACTGGGCCGCGTAGCCGTTGCTCACGGCGGGCCGCCCCGGCTCGGTTACCCCGGTGGCCAGGTTCAGAGTATCGACCACATCCGCCTCGGTGACGCCGGCGTTGGCGGCATCCAGATTGCTGACGACGATTTCCGAGGCTTCGCCCGCGCGGGTGGCGAAGAACTGCAGCCGGCCGGCGTTGTCGGGATCCTCACGGACGTCGACCCCGAGGCCGGACTGCGCCAGCTCGTCGCGGACGTCGCGGATCAAGTCGTCCACGTCCTGGATGTCGGAATCGAGGGTGATGGTGGCGGTGCCATTGCCGTCGCTGGCACCACGCAGGGTGAGGTCGAAGGATGCCGAGGTGCGCTTACCGCTGATGCCGGTGGCACCGTTGCCGCCGAACGGATTCGCCAGCTCGCTGCTGGACCCGCCGGTTCCCCCCTGGCCGAGCGAGATACCGCCGAGCGCCGCTTCGACGTCGCTACGGGTCACCCCCGCCCCGAGCGTGGCATTGTCGTTGGGGTCGATGCGGATCACCGACTCCTCGCCGCTGCTGGTGGCGTAGAACTGAAGGCGCCCTAACGCATCCGGATCCTCGCGAACGTCGACCCCGATGCCACTGTCCACCAGATCCTCGCGGATGTCGTCGATGAGATCCTTGAGCGTCGAGACGTCGGAGTCGAGCGTCACGTCCACGGTCTGGTTCTCGCCGGGGGCGTCGGCGCCGGAGAGCGAGACCTGGAAGGTGGCATTGGTGCCCGAGGGCCCGTCGACACTGAAGTCGAACGGCGTGATGGGATTGGTTCCGCTGAGGGCGGAGGGCCGGTCGATACTGAAGTCGAAGGGCGCGGGCGGGCCCGCGGTCTCGAGCACCGAGCTGGTGGCCTCGCCGATGCCGCCCTGGGCGGCGCCCACGGCACTTCCCCGGGTGGACGTGGTGGTGCCCACCCGCGAGAGCACCGGCTCACGGGCGTCGAGGTTCAAGGTCGCATCCACCGAGGTGGTCCGCCGCGGCGCGAGGTTGCTCGTCTGCAGCCGCATGTCGCTGAGAATGCCGCTCAGCGTGCCGGAGTCGTTGGCGCTGAACCCCTGGACCCGCGCGCCGTCGGGCGAGGTGATGTAGCCCTGGTCGTCCACCTCGAACATTCCGGCGCGGGTGTAGGCGCGCTCGCCCTGATCGCTCAGCACGAAGAATCCGCTGCCGTCGACGGCCAGGTCCAGCGAGTTGTCGGTGAACGACACGTTACCCTGGTCGAACTGCTGTGCGACGTTGGCGAGCTTGACCCCGCTGCCCACGGTGTTGGTGCCGGAGCCCAGCAGCGTCGAGGCGTAGACGTCCACGAACTGCGCTCGCGACGATTTGAATCCCGTGGTGCTCGCGTTGGCTATGTTGTTGCCGGTGACCTTGAGGTCCGCGGAGGCGGCGGAAAGTCCGCTCAATGCCGTGTTGAAAGTCATGTATTCCCTGCTCCCTGGTTCACTGCCCTTTATTGAAGCTCTTTGATGCTCGACAGCGCGACCGAGGCCCCGCCGGCGAGGTTGAGCATTGCCTGCCCCTGCTCGATGGAGACGCTGACGACCTGCTCGGGCAGCTCCACATCGAGCTCCACCGGCCCGTCCGACGTCGCGGCGTAGGCTTTGAAACCGTAAGACCCTTCCGGCAGCGGCTCACCGTCGGCGTCCGTGCCGTCCCATTCGAAATGCACCGGACCCTCGGCGGCGGTACCGAGCTCGAGCCGCCGTACCAGCTCACCCCCCGGGGCGGTGACATCCACCGTCAGCGGCGCGCTCCCCTGGTCGTTGACTACATTGCCGGCGACCCCCTGTTCACCCACGTGGGCACGAGGCGCCGGCGCCAGAACCGACCGGCCCACCAGCGAGGCGGCCTGCAGCGTGGTGGTGGAACGCATGGCGGCAGCCATGGATTCCACCGTGCCGTTCAGGTTCTGAATTCCTTCGAGGCTGGAAAATTGCGCGAGCTGGGCGACGAAATCCTCGTTCTTCGTCGGCTCCAGCGGGTCCTGATTGTTGAACTGCGCCACCATAAGCTCCAGGAACTGATTCTTGCCCAGTTCCTCCTGGCCGGCCCCGGACGTTTCCGGCGCCTGCTGCGCCTGCGACGACGCCGTGCGTATGCCACCTAGTTCCATCGCTATCCCCGTGGGTTAGTGGGTTACCCCGTCGTACGTCGTCATTGACCCATGGTGAGCAAACGCTCGGCCATGGATTTCACCGTGTTCAGCATCTGCACGTTCATCTGGAACGAGCGGCTCGCGGACATCATGTCCGCCATCTCGTCGACCACGTTGACGTTCGGATAGGCGACGTAGCCGTTCTCGTCGGCCATGGGATGATGAGGCTCATAGCGCATCTCGAGGGGCGCCTCGCTTTCCACGATGCCCTTTACCGATACCCCGGCCGTGGCGTCCGTCTCCGACGCGCCGCCCCAGGCCGGCTCGTCGGCGAGCGCCTGCTCCAGCCGGGCGGCGAAGACCGGATGGCGCGCCCGGTAGGTGTCGTCGCGATTGCTGGCCACGCTATCGGCGTTGGCCAGGTTGCTCGCGGTGGTGTTGAGCCTGGTGTTCTGCGCCGTCATGGCGCTCCCGGCCACGTCGAATATCTGCATCAAAGGCATGTCACTCCCCCTTGATCGCGGTCAGAAGGCCCTTGAACTTGCCGTCCAGGAAACGCATCGACGCCATGAAGTTCAGGGTGTTGTCGGCGAACTCCGACTGCTCCACGTGCGCGTCCACGGTATTGCCGTCCAGGGACGGCAGCGTGGGGATCCGGTACTCGAGATCCGGCGCGCCCGCCCCCTCCCCGCCGGCGCCGATGTGGGCGCTGTGCGTGGTGCGCATGGTTCCCTGCTGCGGCGTCGTGCCGGTCTCGGCGGCCAGCGCCGCCTTGAAGTCGAAATCCCGGGCCTTGTAGTTCGGCGTATCCGCATTGGCGACGTTGTTCGCCAGAACCTCGGTGCGGTGGGCCCTCAGGGTAAGCGCGCTGGGATGGACCCCCAGCGCGGCATCGAAACCGATGGTCATTGCTTCGCCTCCTCGTCCGTCAGCCTGCGAGCGAGCAGCGGCGGGAATAGCAACGTCCGTGCCAGGGTGCCGGGGGCGCCTCGAATCCGCCGTTGGCGGGGCCTGACGACGCCACACAGGCGCACGGGCGGCCGCCGCCCGCCGCCATCACCGGCACACCATTGCCGCGCGTGCGGCAACACCTTGCCGGTCAACACGCCCGGGCGGCAGATTGGCGGTTTTCTGCTATGACTGAAGCATGACCCGCTCGAGGAATCGCTGATGCGCTGTGTGGTGTTTCCGGCATGGCTGGCCCTCGTGGTTCTGGGTTGCGCCTCTGCCCGGGCGGACACGGCGGAGCTCGAGCGCCAGGCGCGGATGCTCGCCCGGGAAGCGGCGGAACGCGCCTACCCCGGCGGCGACGTATCCGTGGAAGTGGTGCCCCTCGACGCAAGGCTGCAGCTCGAGGCCTGCGAGGACCTGACCTGGGAGATCCCCGGAAGTCGCGTCGCCGGTCGGGTTTCCGTGCACGCCCGCTGCAGTGCCCCGGTCAACTGGGGGGTATATCTCACGGCCCAGGTGGATGTGGTGCTGCCGGTGGTGGTTACCGCCCGCCCGGTGCCCCGTGGCAGCGTCGTGCGCAACGCGGACCTCGAAGTGGAGCGGCACAATCTGGGCGAGCTCCGGGAGGGATTTTTGATCGACCCGGCCGGTGCGGGTGGCATGACGGCGCGCACGAACCTGCGCGCCGGCCGGGTGCTCTACCAGCGCCAGCTCGCGGCGCGCCGGCTGGTGAGCAAGGGCGACTCGGTCGCGGTGGCCGCGCGCCACGGCCAGGTGGTGGTCACGGCACGGGGCGTCGCCTTGGCCGACGGGGTCTACGGCGAACGCATCGAGATCCGAAACCCGCGCTCGGAACGTACCGTGAGGGCCTGGGTCACCGGGCCCGGACGCGTCTCCACGCGGCCCGACCCCGACGATTCTTAAAAAAATCGTGATTTGAGCTAAAGTTCCAGGGAGGCTCGCCGATATCATCGACGAGACACGAAACCCTCGGCGGCGAGAGCATCATGAGCATCGACATCCGCGACATTCAGGCCCCGAACCAGAGCGTACCCCAGCGTACGCCGGCGGCTCCCGGCGCCACTTCGGAGGGCGCGAGCCACGACGGACGCGCCGCTCCCGCCGGCGCCCAGGGCGCCGGCGAGCGCGTTCGACTCAGCCCCGAGGCCCAGCGCCTGAATGCGCTGTCCGAATCGGCGCGCTCCGCCCCGGAGGTGGATGCGGCCCGGGTAGCGGAGATCCGCCGCGAGCTCGCCGAAGGGCGGTACGCCGTAGACACCGGGGAGCTCGCGGAGCGGATGCTCCGGTTCGAGCGCGACCTCGGAAACTGATCCCATGGCCGCGCCCCACTCGGATTCAGCCGATGTCCATGCGTTGCTGCTGGAGCAATTCTCACGCCTGCTGGACACGTTGCAGTCGGAACGCCGGGCATTAGTGGAGCGTACTCCCGACGCCCTCGAAGAGATCGTCGCGCGCAAGGAATCACTGTGCCGGGAGATCTCCGAGCATCAGCACGTCGTGCTGGCCGAGCTGCAGCCGGACGGCAGTTTCCCCGAATCCATGCGCGAGCTCGGCGAGCTCGCGGAGCAGTGCCGGGCGCTGAACTCCATGAACGGCCGCATTGCCCAGCGGGCGCGGCAGACGACGCGGACGCTGCTCGGCATTCTCACCGGCGAGCCCAAGGACGCGCTCTATCACCGCGGGGGCGGTACCCACGACGCTGCCGCGACGCCCGGAAGCGGCCACCGCCTGGGCTCCGCCTGAGCCCTTCCCCGGCACCTGCCGGCCCGTGTGGGTCGGCGCGCGCTCAGATGCGGTCGTCCTCGAATTCCAGGGCGACGTTGCCGTTGGCCGCACCCAGGCGGGCACGAAAAGCCGGAATGCCATTGGCGGCGACCGGGTGCACCTCGGGCATCTCCAGGGGAATGAAGTCGCCCGGCTGCATGGCGAGCACATCGGCCATCGAGATCTGCTTGTCGCCGATGCGGCATTCCAGGGCGACATCGACGTCCAGCAGGTGGCGCTCCACCTTCTCCCGCCACAGCGGGTCCTCCGACTCCTTCTTCTTCACGGCGGAGTCCATGAGCTCCTGATGCGGCTCGAGCATGCTGTAGGGCATCGCCACCTGCAGCGTCCCGCGCCCCGAGTCGAAGGCGACGTCGAAGGAGTTCACCACCACCACGTCGTTGGCCCGCACCAGATTCACCAGCGACGGGTTCACCTCGTAGCCCGATTGCGCGACCGTCACCGGCAGCACGCTGCCCCAGCATTCCTCCAGCGATTCGCGAACGAACTCGAACAGGCGGGTGATGATACGGCCTTCGCTGACCGAGAACTCGCGGCCCTCGATCTTCACCTCGTTGCGCCCGCCGCCGAAGAACTGATCCACGATCTCGTAGATGAACCGGGCGTCGAACACCACCATGGCCTCGCCGGTCAAGGGCTGCATGTGCACGAGGTGCACGCTGGTGGGGACGTAGAGGGTATAGATGTAGTCCGAATAGCGAACGATATCAACCGCACCCGGCGTCACGCTCACCTCCGAGAACAGATACCGGGAAAGCTGCGTGCGCAACGTCCGGGAGAGCTTCTGGTTGATGACGCCGAGGATGGGGAACTGGCCACGGACGATGCGATCGCCGGAGACCAGATCATATTCGCGCACTTCGACCGACTTGCCGTCGATGTGAACCAACCCGGCGTCGTCCGCCGGCTCCTCACCCTCCTGAACGTTGTTGAGGAGCGCATCGATCTCGTCCTGGGTGAGAATGGAGTTGTCGGCCATCGCTGGGTCACCCCACCCGGTCGAGCTTGTCCTTGAGCTGCGCGGGCTGGAACGGCTTTACCACATAGCCGTTCACCCCCGCTTCGGCAGCCTCGAGAATCTGTTCCCGCTTGGCTTCGGCCGTGACCATCAGCACCGGCAGATCCTTCAGCCGCGCGTCCGCCCGCACCGCCCTGAGCAGGTCGATGCCGCCCATGTCCGGCATGTTCCAATCGGTAATGAGCAACGAATAGTCCCCCGATTCGAGCAACGCCAGCGCGGCTTTGCCGCCGTCGGCGTCCGTCACGTTGGTGTAGCCCAGGTCGTTCAGGGCGCTCTTCAACAGTCGCCGCATGGTCTGCATGTCGTCGACGATGAGAATTCTGGAATTCTGGTCCATGGTGACCCTACCGCTCGCTATCCGTCAGTTTAGTTCAGGGTGCCTGAGCCGCCACCGAGGCGGAGCCCGTGCCCGCCGATCCGGCGCCGACGCAGCCGACGATGGCGGCTGCCAGATGCTCGAGGGGAGCGATTCGCTCCACCGCCCCGAGCTCCGCCGCGGCCCCGGGCATGCCCCAGACCACGCTCGTGGCCTTGTCCTGGGCCAGGGTTCTCGCTCCCGCCCGGCGCATGGCCGAGAGCCCCCGGGCGCCGTCGCTGCCCATGCCGGTGAGCATGACGCCGACCCCCCGCGCTGCGGCCGCCAGCGCCACCGACTCGAAGAGCACGTCCACCGACGGCCGGTGCCGGTTCACCGCGGGCGCCTGGTCGACCACGCACACGTACTCCACGCCCCTGCGCCGTACCGTCAGGTGCCGGTCCCCGGGCGCCACGTAGGCGTGGCCGTTGCGGGCGATCTCGCCGTCCTCGGCCTCGCGCACCACGAGCCGCGAGATCTTGTCCACCCGCTCGCTGAAGGAGCGGCTGAACATCTCCGGGATGTGCTGGGCGATCAGCACCGGCGGGGATTCGGCGGGCATGCCGGCGAGAATGTGGGCGATGGCCTCGGTGCCGCCGGTGGAGGCGCCGAGCGCCACGAGCCACCCCGCCGGCAC
>JBMCWS010000032.1:0-24577 GCA_048621375.1 Pseudomonadota bacterium
GGCTTATCCCGACCTCAAGGCCAACGAGAACATGATGCAGCTCTCCGAGGAGCTCACCAGCACCGAGAACCGGGTGGCGTTTGCCCGCCAGTCCTACAACGATCAGGTCATGGCGTACAACACCTACCGCCAGTCGTTCCCGCCGGTGCTGTTCGCCGGGGTCTTCGGTCACGGCCGCGACGCGGCCCTGCTCGAGTTCGACGACAGCGCCGAGATTCGAGAGGCGCCCGACGTCTCGTTCTCGTAGGGCGGGCCGTTGGACTTCTTCAGCGCCCAGGACGCCGCGCGGCGCAAGACTTGGCAGCTCGCGGCCCTATTCGCCATAGCCGTCGCCGTGCTGGTGGTGCTGACCAACCTCCTGGTGGCCCTGGTCTACGCGTGGACGCCGCGCCCGGAGGCCCCGGCGGGCACCAGCGCGAGCCGTACCCTGGCCACGTTCCCCGCCGAGTACTGGCTGTGGATCAGTCTCGGCGTGGTCGGCGTGGTCGGGCTGGGGAGCCTCCACAAGTATCTCGCCATCCGCGGCGGCGGTCGTGCCGTCGCCGAGTCGATGGGCGGCCGGCTCCTCTCCTACGATGCCGCCGACACCGACGAACGCCGTCTGCTGAACGTGGTGGAGGAAATGGCCATTGCCGCGGGAATGCCGGTCCCGCCCGTCTACCTCATCGACGAGCCCAGCATCAACGCCTTCGCCGCCGGCTTCTCCACCGACGACGCCGTCATCGGCATCAACCGGGGCGCGGTGGAGCATCTGAGCCGGGACGAGCTGCAGGGCATCGTCGGCCACGAGCTCAGTCATCTGCTGAACGGCGACAGCCGCATCAATCTGCGCCTCATCGCGGTGCTGCACGGCATCCTGTTTCTCGGCGTCGTGGGCCGCAGCCTGCTCTACGGCGCCGGTCGGCGCGGGGCGCGGCGCTCGCGGTCGAGTGGCGGCGCGCCCATTCTGATCCTCGCCCTCGGTCTGCTGGTGATCGGATACACGGGCACCTTCTTCGGCCATCTGATCAAGGCCGCGGTGAGCCGGCAGCGGGAGCTGCTGGCGGACGCCGCGTCGGTGCAGTTCACCCGCAACCCCCACGGCATTGCCGGCGCGCTGAAGAAGATCGGCGGCCTCACCGCCGGGTCCTCCATGTCTTCGGCCGCCGCCGGAGAAGCGAGCCACATGCTCTTCGGGCCCGCCGGGCCCGTGTTTTTGAATCGGCTGCTGTCTACCCATCCGCCTCTCGAAACCCGCATCGCCGCCGTGGACCCGCAGTGGGACGGGCGCTTCCCCGACATCGCCGGCGAAGCCGGCGGCACCGGCGCTCCCGGCGCCGAGACCGCCTCGGCCTTCGCCGGCCCGGATACCCGGCCACCCGCCTCCGCACCGGAGCGGGTGGTCGAGCACGTGGGGCGTCTGGACGACGAAGGCCTCGGCCGGGCCGCCGCCCTGGTGCAGGGCCTGCCCGAGGCGCTGCGCGCTGCCGCCCACGATCCGTTCGCCGCCCGGGCGCTGATGTACACCCTGGTGCTGGACGCCGAGCCCGGGGCGCGCCGAGACCAGCTCGACCATGTGAAGGAGCACGGCGAGCGCAGCATGGCCCGGGAGGTGGAACGCCTGATGCAAGCCGCGGACGGGCTCGACGAGCGCCAGTCCCTCACCCTCATCGAGATGGCCATGCCGGCCCTCAAGTCTCTGTCCCAGGCGCAGTATCAGCGCTTCGTCGAGAACCTGATCGCCCTGATCAAGGCCGACCAGCGCATCGATTTGATGGAATGGGTACTCCACCGGCTGCTGGTCCAGGAGCTGAAGCCCCACTTCGAAGGTACCCGCCGTCTGCCCGTCCGCCACCGCCACGTCGGTGACCGCGCCGACGACGTGGCGACCCTGCTGTCTGCCCTGGCGCGACAAGGCGCGGATGCCGTCGCGCGGGCCCGAGCCGCCTTCGCCGCCGGCCTTGCCGAGCTCGGCATCGACGCCCGCTTCGACGAGCGCCCGGACCCGAACTTCGTGCGGCTCAACCGCGCGCTCGCCGAGTTGCGCGTGCTCGCACCACTGGAAAAACCCAGACTGGTGAAGGCATGCGCCGCCACCGTGCTCGATGACGGCCGCGTGTCTCCGCGGCAAGGCGCTCTGCTGCAGGGGGTAGCCGCCGTGCTCGATTGCCCGCTGCCACCATCCGTCGACGACGCGTAGACTCCGAGCGAACCGGCAGACACTTCGATACAGCCATGACCGATCGAGACAGGGTGTACCGCGACCCGCACTCCCAAATCGTCGATTTCGCCTTCGACGAGACGGTGGCGGTCGTCTTTCCCGACATGATCCGCCGCTCGGTGCCCGGCTACGAGACGGTGATCCCGCTCACCGGTCTGCTGGCGGCCCGCGCCGTGCGCGACCGGGAGGGCACGCCGACGGTCTACGACCTGGGGTGCTCGCTGGGTGCCACCACGCTGGCCCTGCTGCGTCAGCTCGACGACCGACCGTACCGGGTGCTGGCCGTGGACAACGCCCCGGCGATGATCGACCGCGCCCGCAGCCTGGTCACGGATCCGCGCGTCGAGCTGCTGTGCGCCGACATCCGCGACCTCGCCCTGGAGCCGGCCGCAGCGGTCATGGTGAGCTACGTGCTCCAGTTCCTGCCGCCGGACGACCGCCTGGACCTGCTCGCGCGGATACGCGCGGCGCTGGCCCCTGACGGGGTGCTGCTCTTCTCCGAGAAGATCCGGTTCGACGATCCCGAGACCCAGACAGCCTTCGAGGCCGCGCACCTCGACTACAAGCGGGCGAACGGCTACTCGGAGCTGGAGATCAGCCAGAAACGCAATGCGCTCGAGAACGTGATGATCGTCGATACCGAGGAAATCCACCGGGAACGCCTGCGGGAGGCCGGATTCCGCACGGTCCGGAAGTGGTATCAATGCCTGAACTGGGCGTCATTCGAGGCGCGGCCGTAGATGTCGGTGCCGGAGCCGAAGCTGCCCGGGGACCTCGCGCCCGTTGCGCCGCTGGTGGCCGCGCGTCTGGCCCCCGACGCCCACGGCGACATGCCCCGCTGGCGCGACGCCCTGGCGGCGCTTCCCGACCTCCGGGGGCGCCACGTGGCGCTCGGCGACACAGTCACGGTGAGCGGCGACGCGGCTGCTGCCGCGCAGGCGCGGCTGCGGGAGGCGCTGCTCGGTTTGCACCCCTGGCGCAAGGGGCCGTTCCGGCTGTTCGACGTCGAGATCGACACCGAATGGCGCTCCGATTGGAAGTGGCAGCGCATTCGCCCGCACCTGGCGCCCCTCGACGGCGCGCGCGTGCTCGACGTGGGCGCCGGCAACGGCTACTTCGGCTGGCGCATGCTCGACGCCGGCGCGCGCGGGGTGGTGGGGGTGGACCCCATGCCGGTGTTCTGCCTGCAGCACGTGGCGGTGAGTCGCTATATCACCACCGCCGAGGGGTCCACGGCACGGCTCGCCGACGCGAACCTGGTTCTGCCGCTGCGCTTCGAAGAGCTGCCCGCGGCGGTCTTCGACGCCGTGTTCAGTCTCGGCGTCATCTATCATCGCCGCGACCCGCAGGAACACGCCGCGCGCCTGTTCCACCACACCCGCCCGGGCGGGCAGGTGGTGCTGGAATCGCTGGTGGTTGAAGCGCCGGAACCGTTGCGCCCCGACGGCCGCTACGCGCGGATGCGCAACGTTCACGTGGTGCCGACGCCGGCGCTGATGTGCTCGTGGCTGGAGGACGCGGGCTTCGCTGATGCCCGCGTGGTGGACGTCGCGCGCACGACGCCGGCGGAGCAGCGGTCGACGGACTGGATGCGCTTTCACTCCCTGACGCAGGCGCTGGACGAGAGCGGCACGCGCACCGTGGAGGGCCACCCACCCCCCACCCGCGCCGTGGTCGTGGCACGCCGACCGGTATATGCTTGCCAGGCATGATACTCGGGCTGTTTCCCGTCACGTTCCGCTTCCGCGGCAAGGTCGGCCACCTCGCCGATATCTACCTCTGCTTTCGCGACCACCGCGACCAGGCGCTGCATCCGGCGCAGGTGGCGCGCTACACCGGCCTGCCGTTTTCGGAGGTGAACGCGCGCCTCGAGGCGACACCGGAGCTGTTCGTGAAGCTGCCCCGCCGCCCGGACGGCCTCACCCGGTATCGGCTCACCACGGCGACGGCGGCGCAGAGCCCGGAGGAAATCGAGCGCTTCCTGCACGCCCGGCAGCGCAAGGAGTCCCTGGTGGTCTACGCCCTGGGGGCAATGCTGCTGATGCTGCTGTTGATCGTCGTGGTGCTCGTGGGCCCGGCTCTCTAGGTGCCGTTGCGTTCCGCCCGCCCCTCGCGCTGAGCGGTCTGCCACTCCGGGGCCACGAATACCGGCACTTCCGCCGGCGGCAGCGGATCGCGCCCGAGAATCAGGTCCGCGCACCGCTCGGCGAGCATGATCGTGGGCGCGTTGATGTTGCCGTTGGTGATCACGGGCATGATGGACGAATCCACCACCCGTAGCCGCTCCATGCCGTGCACCCGGCCCTCCGGATCCACCACCGCCATGTCGTCCGTGCCCATGCGGCAGCTGCTGCACGGGTGGTAAGCGGTCTCCGCGGTTTCCGCCACCCAGGCGTCCACCGCGTCGTCACCCTGGACGTCGGGACCGGGATTGATCTCCCGGCCGCGATACTCGTCGAACGCCTGCTGCGCGAAGATCTCCCGGGTCAGGCGGACGCCATCGCGGTAGGCCTGGCGCTCCTGCTCGTCGCCGAGATAGTTGAAGAACAGCCGCGGCGGCGCCTCGGCGTCCCGGGAGGCGAGCTTCACCCAGCCCCGGCTGGTGGGCTTGTTGGCGCCGAGGTGCGCCTGGAAGCCGTGCCCCTTCACCGCGCTGGAGCCGTCGTAGGCGATGGCGCCGGCAAGGAAGTGATACTGCAGGTCCGGGAACTCGAGTCCGGCCCGGCTGCGGATGTAGCCATTGGATTCGAACTGATTGGAAGCACCGAGGCCACTTCTGAACAGCAGCCACCGGGTGCCGATCAGGGCCTTGGAGACCGGGTCCAGCGACGCGTTCAGCGTGATCCTCTTCAGGCATTCGTGCTGCACCCACACCTCCAGGTGATCGTGCAGGTTCCGCCCCACGCCGGGCAGATCGTGCACCACCTCGATGCCGTGCTCACGCAGATGCTCGCCGGGCCCGATCCCGGAGAGCATCAGCAGCTTCGGCGAATTGAACGCGCTGGCGGCGAGGATGACCTCCTTGCGTGCCCTGCCCTGGCGCATCTGATCGCCGCGCCGGTACTCGACCCCCACCGCCCGGCGGCCCTCGAGCAGGACCCGGGTCGTGAGCGCATGCATCACCAGCTCGAGGTTGGGCCGGTTGAGCACGGGTTTCAGATACGCGTTGGCGGCAGAAGCGCGCACGCCGTCGCGCACCGTCATGTCCATCCGGCCGAAGCCTTCCTGGCGGTAGCCGTTGTAGTCCGCGGTCTCGCCGTAGCCCGCCTGGCGCCCCGCCTCGATGAACGCGCGGTACAGCGGGTTCTGCATGCCGTTGCCGTTGGAGATGCCGAGCGGCCCGCCGACGCCGCGATAATCGTCCCCGCCGTACAGGCAGTCCTCCGCCCGCTTGAAGTACGGCACCACGTGCTGATAATCCCAGCCGGTGGCGCCCAGACGCGCCCATTCGTCGAAGTCCCCGGCGCTGCCGCGCACGTACGCCATCCCGTTGATGGACGACGAGCCGCCGATCACCTTGCCCCGGGCCTGATGGATCCGGCGTCCCCCGAGGCCCGGCTCGGGCTCTGTGTGGAGCCCCCAGTCGAACCGCTTCATGTTGAGCGGAATGGAAAACGCCAGCGGCATCTGGATGTAGACGGAATTGTCCCGGCCGCCGAACTCCAGCAGCAGCACCGTGTTCCGGCCGCCGTCGGAGAGCCGGTTCGCCAGCACACAGCCGGCGGAGCCGGCGCCGACGATCACGTAGTCGAATTCCTCAGTGTTCGCCTCGCTCATGGGTTGTGCTCCGGCAGCTCGGTGTCAGCGGCACCCGACGACCCGGACTGCGCATGCAGAAAGCCCAGGTGCCGCTCGTACTGATCGAGAATGTCTTCGATCACCTGCGGTTTCGAATACCCCGTCAGGTCGTAGTTCTGGCCGCCCTCACGCAGGTGCACCTCGAGCCGGTAGTACACCGCGGTCGGCCCGTGGGCGCGCATGGCGTACGCGGGCACGTTGTGCCGACTGGGACGCACCTGGTACGTGAAGTTCTGGGAGTCCGGCAGCACCACCTTCAGCGTCAGGTGCTCGTTCCCGGGCTCGCCTTCCTCGATGGCGACCTCCACGTTCTGTTCAGCCAGCCCGCGCTCGATCTCCTCCATGGCCGGCCGCACCACCTCGCGCATCATGCGCTCCACGTCCCGGCGGTCGGGGAAGCTCATCACCCGCGCCAGGCGCCGCATCCAGTCGCCGGGACGGCGGCCCGAATCGGTCCGCCCGCTCAGGTATCCGGGCATCGCCGCTTTGTCGCTGACCTCTTTCAAGGCTTCCAGACGCAGCGCCTTGTAGATGCCCCCCATCATGAAGAACAGCACGAAGGTGAACGGCAGCCCCATGATCACCACGGCGCTCTGCAGCGCGGTCAGACCATCGGCCATGAGCAGGCCCACGGTGAGCAAGCCGATGATCGCGGCCCAGACGATGCGCATCCACGACGGCGCGTCCTGATTCGGGTCCTTGATGATCGAGGTCAGATTGGAGAGTACCAGCGAGCCGGAATCCCCCGAGGTGACGAAGAACACGATGGCGAGGATGGTGGCGGCGACGGTCGTAACCACGGCCCACGGCATGTTCTCGAGAAACATGTAAATGGACGAGCCCGGGTTGTCCACCGCCTGCTGCCCGAAGTCCGCTGCGCCCCGCATCAGCAACTCGATGGCGCTGTTGCCCATGATCGACATCCACAACATCATGAACACGAGCGGAATCGTGAGCGTGCCGGCCACGAACTGCGCAATGGTCCGGCCCCGGGAAATCCGCGCCAGAAACATCCCCACGAACGGCGCCCAGGCGATCCACCAGGCCCAGAAGAACAGGGTCCAGGCATTGAGCCACTCGGTAGGCTGATCGTAGGCGAAGGTGTCGAACGAGAGTTGCACGAAGTTCGAGACGTAATCCCCCACGTTCATGACGAACGCGTTCAGCAGAAACAATGTCTGACCGGTGAGCAGGATGAACGCCAACAGCACCAGCGCCAGCCCCATGTTGAACTCGGACAACCGGCGGATGCCTTTCTCGACCCCCGAGACGGCGGATATGGCGGCGAAGATCACGATCACCACCGCCAGAGAGGCCTGGGTCACCAGGCCCTCGGGTACGCCAAACATGTAGTTCAACCCGAAATTGAGCTGAATCATGCCGATGCCGAGACTGGTGGCGATGCCGAAGATGGTTCCGAGCACGGCGGCGATGTCCACACTGTGCCCCAGCGCACCGTAGATGCGACGACCGAAGATCGGATACAGCGCGGACCGGAAGATCAGCGGCATGCCCTGGCGATAGCTGAAGTACGCGAGCGACAGCCCCACCAGCGTGTAGATGCCCCACCCGGAGATGCCCCAATGCAGGAAGGTCCATGCCATGGCCTCCCGCGCTGCCCGGGCGGTTCCGCCTTCGCCTTCCGGGGGCTGCAGCCACTGGGTGACCGGCTCGGAGACGCAGAAAAAAAGCAGATCGATGCCGATACCGGCGGCGAAGAGCATGGCGGCCCAGGAGAGCAGCGGGAACTCGGGCCGCGAGTGGTCCGGGCCGAGGCGGATCTTGCCATAGCGCGACAGGCCCAGGAACACGACGAACAACAGGTACGCCACCACAGACAAGTAGTACAACCACCCGAAACTGGCGGCAATCCAGGTCAAGGCGGTGTCGATCACGGCTGCGGCGGCATCGGTGTAGATGATGGTCCACAGGGAAATCACCAGCAAACCGACTGCCGAGCCGTAAAAGACGGTGGGATTGATGCGGGCGTCCCCGTCGTCGCGGTTCATCGGTGCTGACTCACCGTTGCTCATGGGGCTTTTTCAGAACTCGATCATGATACGGGCCACCAGCCGCTCTTCGGAAATGTCCTCGGAGGCCAGCTCCGGCTCCACCCCGTCGGTGTCGTGCCCAACCAGCTCGAACGTCAACTGGTCCCAGGATTTCGCGAGAGCGATGGTCCAGTACAGGTAGTCCTGCCCGGGAATGCCGCCCGGCTCGTCGAAGGTCTGCGTCCCCAGCATGGCCGACAGCGAGAAGCCATTGCCGAAGGCATACGTGGCGCCGCCCTGGATGGCGGTCGCCGGCTCATCGTCGAAAAAGTCGCTGCCGAAGTAATCCGGGGCGAACCATACGCTGCCCTGGAATTTCCACGGGCTGAGGTCGTAGCTGAGGATGCCGTAGAGCTCGCCGTAATCGATGTCCGACCGGGCGCCTGGATAGTGATAGTACCAGTAGCCGAAATCGTAGCGCCAACGGCTATCGCCGATGGCGTTGGCGAAGCCGATGAACGGGTCGATCTCGATGGAATTGCCCGGCCCGCCGAAATGGGTGTTCGCCGACCACACCCCGGCGTAGAAGCCGATGTCATGACTCCAGGTGACCTGAGCCCGGAGCTGCGGCTTCTCCTCGGTCTGGGAGATGCCCCGGAACACGTACTCCGTCGCCAGCGACGCGCTGCCGCTCACCGTGCTGACGCTTTCCTCGGCTGCCGCGCCGAGCGGCCACAAAAGTACGAAACAGGCGGCGCTGCACGTCCGGTTCACGTCGACCTCGCTGCCGGCCCCCCTCGGGGCGTATGCAAGCGGGGCGTATGCAAGTTTTTCGCCACAACGCGGCCTTGGCCCGGCAGGCGAATCCACGTATGTTCCGTTCCCGCCACTACCCGAGCGAGCCGTCGTCATGCCGGAACTGTTGACCGCAGCCCAACGCCGCACCGTGGAACGCGCCCGCGCTTTCGCCGCCGAGGAGCTCGAGCCGCGCCGCCACGTCGACCCGGCGGTCGCTCGGCCGGCGGTCATCGCGGCCGCCAGAGAGGTCGGTCTGTACGGCATGACGCAGCCGGCGGCGTTCGGCGGCAGCGAAGCGTCGGCGGTCCTCTTGACCGCGCTCCACGACGAGCTCGCCGCCACCAATGCGCCGCACCGCGATGCGGTATTCGGCCCCGCGCCCGGGGTTCTGGCCGGGGTGGACGAGCCGCTGCGCAGCGCGTATCTCGAGCCGCTACTCGCGGGCGAGAAACGCGGCGCCTTCGGCTTCACCGAGCCCGACGACGCGCCGGGCCCCACGCAGGCGGTTGTCGACGGCGATAAGCTGGTGATCAGCGGTCGGAAGTCCTACGTGACCGGCGGCGGCGACGCCGATTTCATCAACGTGCTCGCCCACGTCGAAGACCAGGGCCCCGCACTGGTGGTGATGGACACGGACCTGCCCGGCGTGGTCACGGAGCGGCGGTTCGCATCACTGGACGGCAGCCGGCATGCGGCATTCCGTTTCGATGCCGTGCGTGTGCCTCGCACCCATCTCATCGGCGCCCCCGGAGAGGGCCTGCCCAAGGCCATGGGGCAGATCGGCGACACGAGACTCGCCCTGGCCGCTCAGGCCGTGGGCACCATGCGCTGGGTGCTGAGCTGGCTGACCGAGCACCTCGCGCGTCCGGATCGAAGCGGGCAACCGCGCGGCGGCAAAGAGGGCGTACGCCTGCGCTATGCCGACGCCCGCATTCACGCCTTTGCCGCCCGCAGCATGGTGTACCGTACCGCGCGGCTGGCTGACGCCGGCGACAACGTCATCAACGAAGCCATGGCCTGCAAAGTCTTCGCTACCGAGACCCTCGGGCAGATCGTCGATACCGCCATCGAGCTGGTGGGAGGCGCCGCCTTAGTGGAAGACCACCCGCTGGCCCTGCTCTACCGCCAGGTGCGCAGCCTGCGCGTGGCCGAAGGCGGCAGCGACGTGCTCCGGCTCAACGTGGCCCGGGGGCGGCTCGAGCTCGGCAAGGGGCGGCTCTAGCGCTCAGCTCTTGAAACCGTGACGTTCCCGGGCCGCCTCCCGAGCCTCCGGGTTCTTCCTCAACATCACGTACACCGAGCCGGTGCCGCCGTGATAACGCGCGGCGCTGTGGAAGGCGACCACGTCGGGCAACTGGCCCAGCCAGAAGGCAACGTAGCTCTTGATGCGCGCCGGCGTCGGGCTCTGCTCGCCCCGCCCGTGGGAGATCAGCACCGTGCGCCAGCCCTTCCGCCTGGCTAGGCGGAAGAAGTGAAAAACCGCTTCGCGCGCCTCCTTCACCGTGTGTCGATGCAGATCCAGCGTTCCTTCGAGCTCGTACCGGCCCGTTCTCAGCTTCCTGTAGACCTCGCGTTGCACTCCGTCCTTCTTCCAGGCGAGAACATCCCGGGGATGAAGCGGCGGCACCTCGCCCAGCGTGAGGTCGTTGGGATCTTCCGCAGCACGGCCAGGCCGCCTGCCTTCCGCCGCTTCACGCCGTTGACGTTGCGCCGGCGTCAGCGCCGACCGCTCCGGCTCGAGCTCCGCCCGTTTCTGCTCGAGGGGCACCACGTCACTCATGGCTTCCCGGAACAGGTTCCGGGACTCACGGTCGTCCGGCATGATCTACAGTGGAATGCTCGCGTACTGGGCCGAGCGGGTTCCCGGCAGCGGCCGGTTGTCCTCGGCGTGATAAGTGAACACACAAGAGAGCTTCACCCGGTCGGTAACGTTGCGGCCGGCCGCATGAAACGCCCGGCAGTGGAACAGCAGTGCGTCGCCCTTGGCGAGCTCGACGGTGCGGGCCTCGCGAATCAGGGCCTGATTCTCCGGCAGCTCCGGACGCAGAAACTGCGCCTCGTCGAGGCGCTCCGCCCCGAAGACCTGACGATGGGTCCCCGGTATGAGCTCGAGCGCACCGTTCTCCGCGGTCTCCTCGCCGAGCGCCAGCCACAGCGAGACCAGCTCGGGCCGCTCGAACGACCAGTAGCGGACATCCTGATGCCAGAGGGTGACGCTGCTGTATCCCGGATACTTCGTCATCACGCAGTTGTGGTGACACTGTGACAGCCGGACCCCGCGGCCGTTGAGGATGGCCCGCAGGTACTCGGCCACCGCGGCTCCGGTAACCGGCGCCCGCAACCCGGTAAAGCGGGAATAGGCGTTGAGCAGCCGCCGGGGCGTATCGCCTCCGGCGGCGTCGCGGCTGTCCGGCGCCCCCGGATAGCCGACGTCGGCCTCGAACTCCGCCGGCGCCAGCACCGGGTGCAACGACGCCTCCACCTCGGCCGCCACGGAATCGCAGAGCGCCTCGGGAACGAGGCCGCGCACCACGACGAAACCGTCCTCGGCGAAACGCTGCGCCGCGGCCGCCGGAGGTTCCGGGACCTGTCGTCCGGGCGAAGTCATGGCATCACCGCATCTGCTGGCGTACGGCCTTCAGCATCTTCTCGCCGTAAGGTGGCCGCAACCCGGCGAGCTCCGCCACGTTGACCCGGCTCTGCTGAAACACCGCCTTGGCGTGGCTGAACGTCTTGAAGCCGTCGAACCCGTGATAGGCGCCCATGCCGGACGGCCCCACCCCGCCGAACGGCAGGTCTTCCTGCGCGACGTGCATTACCACGTCGTTCACGGTCACACCCCCGGACGTGGTCCGCGACAACAGCTCCTGCTCTTCCACCGCGTCGCTGCCGAAGTAGTACAAGCCGAGCGGCCGCGGCTTGGCGTTGATGTAGTCGATGGCCTCCTCCACGCGGCCGTAGCTTTTCACCGGCAGCAGCGGCCCGAATATCTCGTCGTGCATCACCGCGAGTTCCTCGGGGGGATCGACGATCAACGTCGGCGGGATCTTGTGGTGGGGCTGCTGCCGGAAATCCTCACCGGCCGGGTTGATCTCCACGACCTCGGCTCCGGCCTCCCGGGCCTCTTCCACATAGCCCGTGAGGCGCTCGAAGTGGCGTTCGTTGATCACCGAGGTGTAGTCGGGATTGTCGAGCAACGTGGGATACATCCGTGCCACCGAGCGCTCGGTGGAGGTGACGAAATCCTCCACCCGGTCCTTCGGCACCAGCACGTAATCCGGTGCCAGGCAGATCTGCCCGGCATTGAGCATCTTGCCCGTCATGATCGAGTCGGTGGTCCGCTGCAGGTCCGACGACTCACTCACCACCACCGGCGACTTGCCACCGAGCTCCAGGGTCACCGGGACCAGGTTCTCCGCCGCCGCGCGCATCACGTGCCGGGCGATGGAAGTGGCGCCGGTGAACAGCAGATGGTCGAACGGCAGCCCGGCGAAGTCCGCCCCGGTCTGCGGGCCGCCGGTCACCACAGCGATCTCGAGCTCGTCGAAGGCGGTGGGAAAGATCTCCGCCAGCACGGCCGAGGTTGCCGGCGTGTACTCCGAGGGCTTGATCATGCAGCGGTTGCCGGCCGCGAGCACGCCCGCCAGGGGCGAGAACGTCAGGTTCACCGGGAAGTTCCAGGGGCTGATCACGCCCACCACCCCCAGGGGCTGATACTCCACCCGCGCTTTCGCGCCCAGGACGTTCAGCGGGAACGGCCCCACCTTGCGCTTCTCCGGGCGCATCCACCGCGTCAGGTGCTTCTGGGCGTGCCGCAACGGGCCCACCGAGCTGGCGATGTCGGTGAACAGGGACTGGTGCCGGCTGCGATGCCCGAAATCCGCATCCATCGCCTCCACCAGCCGCGCCTCGTGCGTCTTGAGCAGGCCGATGGCGCGCTCGAGGCGGTCCCGGCGAGTCTCGGCGCTCACCACGCCTTCTCTGAGGTAGTCCTCCCGCTGACGTTCCAGCAGATGGCGCATGCGGTCTCGAGGTGTCTCTTCCATGGTCTTCCTCCCGATCATGGCGGGATCATACCGGATTGCGGGCGCCTCACCGACCGTGGCCGGCGTCGAGATCGCAGTCGAGGAGCGGCGCGCCGTTCACCGTCACCGACAATCGCCCGCGCCCGGGCCAGTACCGCGCCTCGACGTAGTGGTGCTCCTCCCATTCGAGCTCTACGCTGGTCCACACGTACCGGGGCTCCCGCGGGCCTGGTTCGCGGCGCTTGCGCAGACAGCCCTGGAGATAAAGCTCCAGCGCGCCGTCGTCGGTCACCCGGATCTCGAAGGGCCTGTTGCGATACTCGAAGGGAACGACCCGGGCCAACCTGCGCCTCCAGCCGGTGCTACGTCGAGCCACGACGCCGGGTCGCGGCCCTTATGGCATGCTCCCGCAATTCGCCGGCCCCGTCCAGCGGGGCCCCGTCCAGCGCGCCTCACAGAAGGTTGAGCTGTTCGCCGCCGGGGGGCCGGAACCGGTCGGTGCGCAGCGCGAACCCTTCTCCCCGGGTCAGGCCGTGACGCTTCACGGCGGCCGCGAAGCGGCGGGCCAGGAGATCCGCGAACACCCCTTCACCGCGCATCCGCGTCCCCCAACGGGCGTCGTAGTCCTTGCCGCCCCGGGATGCCCGGACGGCGTTCATGATCCGCTCCGCACGCTGGGGATAATGCTCGTCGAGCCAGTCCCGGAACAGCGCCTTCACCTCGTGCGGCAGGCGCAGCAGGATGTAGCCGGCACCCACGGCGCCGGCCTGCGCCGCTGCGGCGAGCATGTCCTCGATCTCGTGGTCATTGAGAAACGGGATCACCGGCGCCAGCATCACCCGGGTCGGCACTCCGGCCCGGGTAAGCTCACGCACCACCCGCAGCCGAGCCTCGGGCCCGGCGGTGCGCGGCTCGAGCCGGGTCTTGAGCTCGCGGTCGAGGGTGGTGAGGCTCACCGCCACGGAAGCCAGCTCCCGCCGCGCCAGCTCGGAGAGCAGATCGAGATCGCGCAGGATGAGCTGCCCCTTGGTGACGATGCTCACGGGATGCTCGTGCTCGAGAAGCACCTCGAGGACCGTCCGGGTCACCCGGCGGGTGCGCTCGGCGGGCTGATAGGGATCGGTGTTGGTGCCCATGGCCATGGTGCGACAGCGGTACCCGGGCTTGCCCAGCTCGGCCACCAGGGTCTCCCGAACCGCGGTCTTGTAGAAGATCCGGGACTCGAAGTCGATTCCCGGGGAAAGATCGAGATACGCGTGCGTAGGCCGGGCAAAGCAGTAGACGCAGCCGTGCTCGCACCCCTTATAGGGATTGATGGCGCGATCGAAGGGAACGTCAGGCGAGGCGTTGCGGGCGATGATCCTGCGGGTGGCGTCGGGGTAGAGCTCCGTCGCCACCGCCGGCCCCGGCCACCGGGAATCGTCCGGCGCTTCCCAGCCGTCACTCACCGCCTCGCTGTGGCGCTCGAGGAACCGGCTCGCGGGGTTGGCGGTGGCGCCCCGGCCCTTCATGACCAGCCGCGACTGCGCGCCGTCGGCACCGGGAGGGGCGCCGAGCCCGGGCGATTGGAAGCCGCGCTTACGCATGACATCATCCTAACTGTACGTTTGTACAGTATCAAGCCACCAGAGCGAACAGTAGACTTGGGGCGCTCCTGGTAACGCCGGATCTCGATGCGGAAACGTCCATCACTGGGCGCGTGGCGCCGCGCGGCGCCACGCGCCGTGGCCCTTGTGGCCGGCTTCGCGCTGGTCGTGGGCTGCGGCGTGCTGCGTCCGGAGGAAGCCGCGCCGCAGGCGGAAGGCGAGCTGATGGAGCTGCAGATCCGCATGCGCCTGCTGCAAAGCGAGCTGCTCGACCTGCGCGAAGCGCTCCATGAGCGCACGCGCGCGCAGGCCGCCAGCGCCAACACCTTGGAAGAACGGATGAGCGGGCTGCAGCTCCGCCTCGAGGAACTGCCGGACGAGATCTCCGGCCTCTGCCCGGAGGTGCCCGATGCCGCCACGGTCACCACCCGCTGTGAGCCCAGCGCCGAGGTGCAACGGGTCGTGGTCAGCGGCGACAAGCTGGTGGTCGGTGACCTCGAGCGCGTGTGGCTCGAGCCGCCCGGGGTGACCCTGGAAGCGCGGATGGACGCCGGCGCCGCGGCCAGCGCCCTGCGAGCCGACGGCATCGTGGAGCTCGAGCGCGACGGCGACAAATGGGTTCGGTTCGACGTGGTCACCGACGGTGATGCGCAGAGCGTCGAGCGTCCGATCGAGGGTTATGCCCGCGCCCCGGGAGAGGGGCAGGGCAACCGCCGCCCGGTGGTGACCCTGCGGGTGCGCATCGGCGACGTACGCGAGACGGTGGAGCTCACCCTGACGAGCGAGAGCGACGCCGACCACGCCATGACGCTCGGCCGCAACTTTCTCACCGACGTGGCGCTGGTAGAGGTGGGCGAGCGCTTCGTACAGCCGGCAGTGCGGTCGGCGGGAGAATGAGCGCGCGCCCATGACCCAGCGCGGGCCGTTCCTGTTCTTCGTCATCGTGCTGTTCGTCGGCGGCGTGGCCACGGCCCTGTATCGTCACGAGGCCTACCACATCCCCTTCCTGCCGGACGCCCAGCAGAGCGTATGGCAGGTGGAGGCACGGGTCGAGTACCAGGCGGCCGGCGGTCCGACCCAGGTCTACCTGACCCTGCCCCCGGAGCAGCCTCGGTTCCGTTTCATCAGCGGCAGCGAATCCTCTGCCTCCTCCGGCTACGGCTTCGAGATCTCCCGACAGGCGCAGCAGCGCCGGGCCCACTGGACCCGGCGCTTCGCCCGGGGCCAGCAGGTGCTGTTCTACAGGACGGCCCTGGTGGAGGACCCGCAGCACGGGGTGGCGGCCGAGCCCCCGGGGGAGCCGGCGCCGCGGAACTGGGACGACCCGCATCAGACCGCAGCGCTGCAACTGCTGGAGTCGGTCATTCCCACTTCCGCCGACCCGCCGTCGCTGGCTCAGCAACTGGCGTTCACCATGAACCGGGCCGGCGCGGACCAGAACCTCAATCTGCTGCTGGACCGGTACCGCCCGGCCCTGCTCATGACCCGCCTGTTGAACACCGCCGGCGTCCCGGCGCGCACGGTTCAGGCCCTGGAGCTCCAGGACGGACGCCGCCGCCAGGAGCTTCGGGAACTGGTGCAGGTATGGGACGGGGAAGCCTGGCAGCTCTTCGACCCGCGCATCGGGCAGGTGAACGATCGCCGTCTGCTGCTGTGGCGCACCGCGACACCCTCGGTGCTCGACGTGATGGGCGGCTCACAAAGCCGGGTCACTTTCAGCATCATCCGCCAGACCCAGTCCGCCCTCGCCCTGGCGGACCAGCAGGCGGCGGGGCTCTCGCTGTACAGCCTGCCGGTGGCGGAGCAGAGCATGTTCAAGCTCATCATGCTGCTCCCGGTGGGCGCGCTGGTCGTGGTGCTCATGCGCATTCTGGTCGGGGTGAAGACCTCCGGAACGTTCATGCCGGTGCTGATCGCGCTGGCGTTCCTGCAGACCCAGCTGGTGCCCGGGCTGGTGAGTTTCGTTTCCGTGGTAGCGCTGGGGCTCGTGGTGCGTTCGTATCTGTCGTCGCTGAACCTGCTGCTGGTGTCCCGGATCGCCACCCTGGTGGTGGTGGTGATCGGCATCGTCACCGCGTTCAGCCTGCTGAGCCACCAGCTCGATCTCATGGGCGGTACCACCATCACCTTCTTCCCCATGATCATCCTGGCGTGGACCATCGAGCGGTTGTCCATCGTCTGGGAGGAGCAGGGGCCACGGGAGGTCGCGGTTCAGGGCGGCGGCAGTCTGCTGGTGGCGGTGCTGGCGTTTTTGGTGATGGATCAGCCGCTGGTGCGGCACCTGGCGTTCAACTTCCCGGAGCTCACCCTGGGCGTGCTGGCGGTGATTCTGCTCCTCGGCCGCTACACCGGCTACCGCCTGCTGGAGCTGCGGCGGTTCGCGGTGTTCGCGCGATGAGCCGACGCTGGATCTCGCCGTTCGCCCTGGCCCGCCGCGGCATACTGGGCATGAACCGCCGCAACATCAGCTACATCGGCCGCTACAATCCGCGCAGCCGGTACCCGCTGGTGGACGACAAGCTCAGGACCAAGCTGATCGCCGAGAAAGCGCGCATCAACGTGCCGGCGTTGCTGCACGTGGTGCGCACCCAGCACGAGATCGAGGCGATCGAGAACGACCTCGCCAGTCTCACGCGCTTCGTGATCAAGCCGGCGCAGGGCAGCGGCGGCAAGGGCATCCTGGTGGCCGTGGACCGGGACGGGGATACGTTCGTGCGCGGTAACGGCACCCGTATCGGCCTCGCCGGCATCAAACGGCACCTGTCGAACATCCTCAGTGGGCTGCATTCACTGGGTGGCAAGCAGGACGTGGCCATCATCGAGGACCTGGTGGAAGTGAGCCCCATGTTCGCCGATGTCAGCCACGAGGGCGTGCCCGACATCAGGATCGTGGTGTTCCGCGGCTACCCGGTGATGGGCATGCTGCGCTTGGCCACCCACGCTTCCGACGGCAAAGCGAACCTGCACCAGGGTGCCATCGGCGTGGGTCTCGACATGGCCACCGGCACCAGCGTGGCCGCCGTGCAGAACAACCGCCTGATCCGGCATCACCCGGACACCGGCGCCAGCCTGGATCGCATCTGCATCCCGGACTGGGAGACGCTGCTGAATCTCGCCGCACGCTGCTACGAGGTAACCGGGCTCGGCTACATGGGCTGCGACATGGTGATCGACCGCCACCGTGGGCCGTTGCTGCTGGAGATGAACGCTCGCCCGGGGCTGTCGATACAGATCGCCAACGACGAGGGCCTGGTGCCCCGGCTGGAGCACCTGGAAAGCCTGGAAGACTACTACGTGACCGTGGAGGACCGGGTCGCGTACGCCATGTCGGCGTTCAGCCGCGCCCCGGCATCCGCTCAATCCTCGCCCATCACCCCGAAGATGTGCAGCAGCGACAGGAACAGGTTGTAGATCTGGGTGTAGAGCACCACGGTGGCAATCACGTAGTTGGTCTCGCCGCCGTGGACGATGGCGCTGGTCTGCCAGAGAATGGCGGCGCTCGCGAACAGCACGAAGCCGGCCGAGATGGCCGTGTGGAACGCCCCCAGATCGAAGAACAGGGACAGCACCACCGCGCCCATCAGCACGAAAAAGCCCACCATGAGGAATCCGGACAGGAAGCTGAAGTCCTTGCGGGTGATGAGCGCATACCCCGACAGCCCCACGAAGGCCACCGCCGTGGTCGCCAGCGCAGAGGTCACCAGGGTGCCGCCGTTGGCCATTCCCATGTAGGCGTTGAGGATGGGCCCCAGGGTGTAGCCGAGGAAGCCGGTGAACGCGAACACCCAGAGCAGCCCCCAGGCGCTGTTGGCGGTCTTGTGGACGGCGAACAGCAACGCGAAGAACCCGACCAGGGTGATGATGGGGCCCGGATACGGCGCATTCGCCGCCATGCTGACGCCGGCGACCACGGCGCTCCAGGCCAGGGTCATGCCCAGCAGCATGTAGGTGTTGCGCAGAACCCGATTGATCTCGATGCCGCGGGTGCTGACCGGAGTCGCGGCGTTGCCCGTAGCGGTTGCGAATGGTTGCGCCTTGCGTTCAGCCATTATGAGCCTCTCCGTTCGATGCCTGAGGACGATACACGTCCCCACGCCCGTGGTATATAGAGCCTGGTAAGGGGCTTTTCAAGTTCGACCCGCGCGCGTGCCACCGGGTTCCGCTCACGGCCCCCCGGTGCGCTCGATCTCGTACAGGCCGTCCTGCTCGAGCGCCTCCTGCTGGGCCGTGATCTGCTCCTCCACTGCGTCGAAAGCCGCGAACCGGGCGACGTGGAACAGCGCCTCACCCTCGTTGACCAGAGGCAGATTGTTGGCGCCGATGACGATGCCCTCCCCGCGCGCCTCGATCAACCGTTCGCTCTGCCCGAACGGCGCGGCGATGACCCCCAGGGCGTCGCCCCGCCGGACCCGGGCCCCCAGCCTGACCAGCGGCCGGAACACCCCATCCGTGGGCGCCCGGTACCAGGTGGTGGAACGCGCCACGTACGGCTCGGCCATCCACCGGCGGCGCCGGGCGACCAGCATGCCGAGGCCGCGCATGACGTTGGTGATGCCACGAACCCCGGCGACGATGGCGTGCTCGTCGAGACGCAGCGCCTCTCCCCCCTCGTAGGTGATCACCGGCACCCCGGCCTGATGGGCGGCATAACGCAGGCTGCCCTCGATGAGGTCGGCGTTGACGATCACCGGCAGCTCGAAGGCGTGGGCCATCGCCTCCACCTGCGGTTGATCCAGGGCGGCCCGAAGCTGCGGCAGGTTCTCCCGGTGCACGGCCCCGGTGTGCAGGTCGATCACGTGGGTCGAGCGCGATACCACCTCGGAGAAGAACACATGCGCGAGCCGTGACCCCAACGAGCCCTCGGCGTGCCCGGGAAAACAGCGATTCAGGTCACGGCGATCCGGGAGATACCGGGACCGATGGATGAAGCCGAACAGGTTCACCACCGGCACCAGCACCAGGGTGCCGTGCAGGCGGTTCAACCCCTACAGCGAGCGCAGACGCCGGATGATCTCCACCCCGTTCAGCTCGTCCCCGTGGATCGCCCCGCAAACCAGCAGCACCGGTCCGTCCTGGCGGCCGCAGATCACCTCCACCGGGGTATCCAGCGGCGTGTGGGTGTAGAGCTGCGCCCCGGGAAGATCGAAGGACCGCCGCTCTCCCGGCCCGACCCGGGTGCCGTCGATCTCGATGCCGGGATTGCGCCGGGTCTGCCTGGCCACGCTTCAGCCCTTGCCCCGTGTGCGGGTCCGGCCGGGCTTGGCGTTCTCCTCGACGAAGCGGATGATGGCGGCCGCCACGTCCTTGTGAGAGGCCTCCTCGATCCCCTGCAGCCCAGGCGAGCTGTTGACCTCGAGCACCAGGGGCCCGTGATTGGAACGGATCAGATCCACCCCCGCCACGTTCAACCCCATGGCCTTGGCCGCGCGCACCGCGGTGCGCCGCTCGGTGGGGGTGATCTTGGCCAGCTTGGCGGAGCCGCCGCGATGCAGGTTGGAGCGGAATTCGCCAGGCTTGCCGGTACGCTGCATGGCCGCCACCACCTTGTCGCCGACGATGAAGCAGCGCACGTCGGTCCCCCGGCTCTCGGCGACGAACTCCTGAACCATGATGTTGATGTCGATGCCGAGGAACGCCTCGATCACGCTTTCGGCGGCCTTGCGTGTCTCCGCCAGCACCACCCCGACCCCCTGGGTGCCCTCCAGCAGCTTCACCACCAGCGGCGGTCCACCCACCATCTCGATGAGGTCCGGAATGTCGTCCGGCGAGTGCGCGAAACCGGTCACCGGCATGCCGATGTCGCGGCGGGCGAGAAGCTGCATCGAGCGCAGCTTGTCCCGCGAGCGGGCGATGGCCACGGATTCGTTCACCGAGTACACCCCCATCATCTCGAACTGCCGCACCACGGCGCAGCCGTAGAACGTCACTGACGCGCCGATCCGCGGGATCACCGCGTCGAGCGCGTCGAGCTCCCGACCCTTGTAGTGGATCGACGGCCGTGCCATGGCCATGTTCATGTAGCAGCGCTGGGTGTCGACGACCATGGGTTCGTGCCCCCGCTCCCGGGCCGCCTCCACCAGCCGCCGGGTGGAGTACAGCTTCGGGTTGCGCGAGAGAATGCCGATCTTCATGCCGTTCCTTTCACTCAGCCAGGTACGACCTGCCCGGATCCACCAGATAGCGGCCGCGCAATGCCGTGCGTCCGAGCAGCATGCGAAAGCCCATGCTGTCCCGGTCGGTCAGTGTAACTTCCACCCGCCGCCGTCTGCTCCCCAGCGTCACGTCGGTGGCGATCACGTAACGCAGCTCCTCGTGGCCCCCGGAGTCCCGGACCACCCGCCGGTCCTGCACCGGGGCCTCGCAGCGGATCTGCACCACGTCGCTGCGCTGAAGCGGGTGTACCCAGAAGCGCACCCAGGGAGCGCTGCCGCGCTCGAACGGCTCCACCGCGAACGTGTGCAGCGCGGACGTGCGGGCCCCCGTGTCCACCTTGACTTTCAGGCGGTCGATGCCGAACTCCGGCAGCGCCGCCCACTCGCGCCATCCCAGGGTGCCGAGCACCGGCCGCTCGCGCGCGTCAGCGCCGCGCCACGCCCAGCTCGGCGAGCGTGGCGGCCATGTCCTCGGCCGAGGTGGCGGGCTCGACGTCGCGGTCGACGGCCAGAATCCGCCCATCGACGTCGATGTAGAACGTGTGACGCCGGGCGTAACCGCCCGGCCCGAGCACGCCGTAGGCGCGGGCCACCTCCCGCTCCGGATCGGCCAACAGCGGAAAATCGGCGTTCTGCTCGGCGGCGAAGCCGGTATTGTCCTCCACCGAATCGACGCTGGCCATGAAGTAGGCTACGTCGTACTCGCGGATCAGGTGGCCGTTCTCGGCCAGGGATTTGCATTCCATGGTGCAACCGCGGGTATAGGCTTTCGGAAACCAGGCCACCACCACCGCCCGGCGGCCGCGATAATCCGACAGCCGGTAGGTGTTGCCGTCGCTGGCGCGAAGCGCGAAATCCGGAGCGGGATCCCCGGCCTCGAGCCGGCCGGGCGCCTTGTCGGCAGCGGCCACGGCCGGAAGCAGCAGGATCGCCGCCGCGAGCGCTGTGATACCCATGAGCCGGTCCCCGCTGCCGCCTTCGGTTGCTCATGTTAGTCTCATCGGCGAACGCTGCGAAACCCTGGGGAGGGCTCATGAAGTACGCGAACCTCGGCAATACCGGACTACGCGTGTCCCGTCTCTGTCTGGGCATGATGACCTACGGCTCCAGGGCGTGGCGCGACTGGGTGCTCGAGTACGACGATGCGCTGCCGTTCATCGAGGCTGCCCTGGAGGCGGGCATCAACTTCTTCGACACCGCCGACGTCTACTCCAACGGCGCCTCCGAGGAGGTTCTCGGCCGCGCCCTGACCGAGCTCGACGTAGACCGCGAGGACGTGGTGATCGCCACCAAGTGCTTCAACGGCACCCACGGCCGGGCCCGCAATCGCTGGGGGCTGTCGCGCAAGCACATCATGGCCGCCTGCGACGCCTCGCTGGAACGTCTGGGCACGGACTACATCGACCTCTATCAGATACACCGCTTCGATTATCGCACTCCCATCGAGGAAACCATCGAAGCCCTCTCCGATCTGGTGGCGGCCGGGAAGGTCCACTATCTGGGGGCGTCGAGCATGTTCGCCTGGCAGATGGCCAAATACCTGTTCAGCGCCGACGCGCTCGGGGGCGTGCGCTTCGTGACCATGCAGAACCACTACAACCTGCTGTACCGCGAGGAAGAACGGGAGATGATTCCGCTGTGCCGGGACCAGGGCGTGGGCCTGATGCCGTGGAGCCCCCTCGCCCGCGGGTACCTGGCCCGAACCCGCGAGACCCTCACCGACTCGGTACGGGCGGGCTCGGACCAATTCGCCGCACACCTGTACAACCGCGACAGCGATCTCGACATCGTCGACCGCAATGCCGAGGTCGCGGCGCGACTGGGCATCAAGCCCGCGCAGTCGGCGCTGGCCTGGCTGCTGCGTCAGGAGGGGGTGGTTGCTCCCATCGTCGGCGCCTCGAAACCGCACCACCTCGAGGATGCCGTCGCCGCCCTCGACGTCGCGCTGTCGGATGCAGACGTACAGGCGCTGGAAGCGCTCTACCAGCCCCATCCGGTGCTCGGACACACCTGAGCCTGATCCTCAAGCCTCGTCGGTGGTGGTCGTAGTGCGGCGGGCGGCCAGAAACTCCGCCAGCGGCTGAAGCCGGGGGATGTGCTCGCAGAACGCGCGGATCGTCACCAGCAGCGGTACCGCCACCAGCATGCCCACGATCGACCAGAGCCAGGCCCAGAAGGCGATGGCGATGAACACCACCACGGTGTTCATCTCCAGCCGGCGCCCCACCAGGTACGGCGTGACGATGTTGGCCTCCAGGCTGTTGAGCCCGAAGTAGACGGCGCCGGGGAGCAACGCGGTCCAGACGTCGTCGTAGGTAACGAGGCCGACCACGGTGACGATGGTGACGCCGACGGCCGCCCCCAGGTAGGGGATGTAGTTCAGGGCGAACCCCATGACGCCGAGCAGGAGGGGGTTGGGCATCCCGATCAGCCACATGCCCACACCGATGGCGGTGCCCAGGCCGGCGTTGATCAACGTGATGGCGAACAGGTACTGGGACAACTGACTCTCGATGGCGTAGGCGATGCGGATGGCACGCCGTTTGTCCTGAAACGTCGGCATCACGTGCACGATCTTCTCGTAGACCATGTCGCCGGAGGACAACAGCAACAGCAGCAACACCAGCGTGAACAGGGCCTCCCCCAGGATGGTCGGCGCCAGGGCCGCGACGGAGCCGACGATGGAGTCGTCCCGGACCACCACCTCGGTGTCCTCGTCATCCTCCGTCTCCCCGCCGGTGGTCAGCTCGTCCACGCGCTCGCTGGCCTCGAGCACCTCCTGTGCCGGGCCTTCCAGACCCCGCAGCTTCTCCTCCACCTCCCGGCCTATGCGCGGGGCATCCTCGATCCAGGTCTGCACCGGACCGGACAGCAGATAAACCCCGGTGACCAACGCCCCGAGCAGCGTGCCGACGATGAGCAGCGCCGACGCCACCGGCGGCACCCGCCACCGCTCGAGAAACCGCCGGACCGGAGTGAACACCAGGGTCAAAAGAAACGCCAGCACCACGGGCAGAAGAAACACCCGAGCGTAAGCGAACCCGCCCACCAGCAGCATCAGGAAGATGCCGACCCCGGCCCATCCCGGCACGGCGCGCGGCGGCCCGGTGCCGAGCGGCTTCGGCGCCTGCTCCGGCTCGTCGGTCTCCGGCGCTACAGAAGAGGGCTTTTCCGCGGCCATTGGCGCCCGATGGATGCACGAATCGCACCAGCGCTCCGGCCCGCTGCATCACTCCCCGACGGTACCGGGGCGGCGCGGCAGGCGGACCCGGAACGTCGAGCCCGCACCGGGCTCGCTCTCCACCTCGATGGCGCCGCCGTGGGCTTCGACGATGCGCCGGACCACCGACAGGCCCAGGCCGGCTCCGGGCGCCGTGTCGGGCATGCGACGCCGGAATGGCTTGAACACGTCGTCGATTTCGTCAGGTGGAATGCCCATGCCGCGGTCCGTCACCTCGACGACGACCTCGCCGTTGCGCGCCGCCACCTCGGCCCACATCGGGCTGCCCCGCGGGGAGAACTTCAGAGCATTGCTGAACAGGTTGCTCACCACCTGCTCCAGGCGCAGCGGGTCCCCGGAGACCAGGACGGCGGTCTCGGGCACACGCACCTCAATCGGCCGTTCCGGCGCGGTGCCCCGGTAGAGGGCGGCCATGTCCGTCACCAGATCGCGGACATCGAGCTGCTCAAGGCGAATCTCGAGCTGGCCGGCCTCGATGCGCGTGGCATCGAGCAGGTCTTCCACCATGCGCGCCAGGAAATCCACCTGCCGCTCCAGGCGGCGGCGGGTCTTCGCCCGGCGCGATTCGGACCGGTCCCGTTCCAGCGCCTGGATACCGAGCTTCAGCGCGCCCAACGGGTTCTTCAGATCGTGGGCCACGCCCGCCAGGAACGCGAGCTGATCCTGACGCTGCCGGGCCAGGGAGGCCGCCATGTCGTCGAACATGCCCGACAGCTCGGCGACCTCGCGCACGCCACCCCGGGCACCGCGGCTTTCGGTCTCGCCGTCGGCGAACCGGGCCATGGT
>JBMCWS010000033.1:0-23892 GCA_048621375.1 Pseudomonadota bacterium
GGCCACGGCCTCGTTGTCGGGCCAGGTCTCCACCGACGCGCGCAGCATGTGCACCAGTGACTGCGGCCGTCCGGTGTAGTACTTGGCGCCGTTGTCGTCGCGGGCGACCTCGGAATCGTCGAAGACGGGCATGGGGAGCGCTCCTGGCTGAATCGCAGTCTCAAGCTACGGTGGCGGCGCGACCCGTGCAAGAGCGCCAGCCCGACCGGGAGGCGTGCGGTTGACGGCGCCGGTTCCCGGCAACACAGTTGTGCGCCTTGCCGTAAGCATCCCGGATCGATCATGAGCGACGAGAACGAGTACCAGCCGCCGAGCGTATGGCAGTGGGAAGAAGCCAGCGGGGGTCGCTTCGCCAGCATCAACCGTCCCATCGCCGGGCCCACCCACGACAAGGAACTGCCGGTGGGCGAGCATCCGCTGCAGCTCTATTCCCTGGCGACCCCCAATGGGGTGAAGGTCACCGTGCTGCTCGAGGAGCTGCTGGAGCTCGGCTACGCCGGTGCCGAGTACGATGCGTGGCTCATCAACATCGGTGAGGGGGATCAGTTCGGCAGCGGCTTCGTGAGCATCAACCCCAACTCGAAGATTCCCGCGCTGGCGGACCACAGCGGTGCCGAGCCCATCCGGGTGTTCGAGTCCGGCGCGATTCTTCTGTATCTGGCCGAGAAGTTCGGCGCGTTCGTGCCCGCCGAGCCGGCGCAGCGGGCCGAGTGCCTGTCGTGGCTGTTCTGGCAGATGGGCAGCGCCCCGTACCTCGGCGGCGGCTTCGGGCATTTCTACGCCTACGCGCCGAGGCGAATGAAGTACCCCATCGACCGCTACACCATGGAGGTGAAGCGCCAGCTCGACGTGCTGAACCGCAATCTGGAGCACCGCCGCTTCCTCTGCGGCGACGATTACAACATCGCCGACATGGCCACGTACCCGTGGTACGGGGCGCTGGTGCTGGGCAAGTTGTACGAAGCCGGCGAATTCCTGGACGTCGACAGCTACACCAACGTGGTGCGCTGGGCCAATGAGATCAAGGCGCGCCCCGCGGTGCGCCGGGGCCAGCGGGTCAACCGCAGCTGGGGCCCGGAGGATCAGCAACTCCCCGAGCGCCACAGCGCGGCGGATTTCCACGCCCGGTAGCCGGAGGAGCCGCATGACCGCTGGGCGCAGACGGCGCGATTCCGACAGCTACGGCCCCATCACCAGCGTCCGCGCCCGGATCGAGTCGCTGCAGCCGTCGCTGGCCCCCACGAGCCGGCGTATCGCGGACTACATCCTCGGCTTCCCCGACGACGTCGTGCACATGTCCGTGACCGAGGTGGCGGAGCGCGCCAATGCCAGCGAAGGGGCGGTCATCAAGCTCTGCAAGCAGGTGGGCGCCACCGGTTTTCAGCAGCTCAAGATCTCCCTGGCGCAGGATCTGGTTCAACCGACCGAATTCATTCACGAGGACCTTCAGCGCGGTGACGACACGGCGACGGTGGTTCAGAAGATCTTCCACAGCGGGATCAACGCCCTCACCGATACTCTGGGTGTTCTGGATCCCGCGGCCATGGCGCAGGGGGTGGAGATGCTCCGAGCGGCGGAACGCATCGAGCTCTACGGCGTCGGCAGCGCCGCCCCCATTGCCGAGGATGCCTGTTACCGGCTGCTGCGGATCGGCCTGAACGCGAAGGTGGTGATCGACTCGCACGTCCAGGCGATCAGTGCCAGTCAGTCCGGCCCCGGGGTCGCGGTGCTGACCGTGTCCCATTCCGGCAGTACCCGTGAGACGGTCACCGCCATGCGGCTGGCCAAAGAGGCGGGGGCGCAGACCATCTGCATCACCAACCTGGGCAAGTCGCCGATCCAGGCGTACAGCGACGTCATCCTCGCCACCAATGCGCGCGAGACCAAGTTCCGCACGGAAGCCATGACCAGCCGCATTGCCCAGCTCTGTATCGTCGACGCCCTGATCGCATGCCTGGCACTCGCCGATCACGACGAGGCCGTGGCGGCCATCCAGCATACGTTCGACGTGTTGTCCGAGAAGCGGTACTGACCGCGACGTCGTACGCGCACCGCGTTCCCGAGCTTGTGCCTCGAATGTGACCCTTCGGTTGCGGGTCAGGGCGCCGGAGTGTATTTTTCTCACTATAATATCTCGGTATGAGTAATAAATGTTCACGTGTGATGAGCATCAAGGGGAGACGCCAATGCGGGGCAAGCAACCAACCGCCTTGAGGGCGGTCGTGACCATGGGGCTGGGGGTCAGCCTGGCGGCACCAACGGCGGCCGCGGCGGCGCCACAACCTCTGGAAGAGATCGTGGTGACCGCCCAGAAGCGTGAGCAGAGTCTGGAAGACGTAGGGCTCGCGATCTCCGTGCTCGACGAAGCTGCGCTGACCGAGCAGCGGATTCAGACGCTGGACGACGTGGGCCGGGTGGTGCCGTCGCTGGACATCTTTCGGGGCAACGGGAGCAACAATCCCACCATCACCCTGCGGGGTATCGGTACCACGAATCCCTGGGTGAACAACAACCCCTCCATTGCCGCGCACGCGGACGGCGTCTATCTGCCCATGAGCAGCTATCTCACCTTTCCCATCTTCGATCTCGAGCGTATCGAGGTGCTCAAGGGGCCGCAGATCGGCTTGTACGGAAGAAACGCCACCGCCGGCGCCATAAACTTCGTCAGCCGCCGGCCGGGCGTGGAGCCGTCCGGCTACGTGGACGCCAGCTACGGCAGCTACGACGCCGTGGACGTGGAGGCGGCCGCCGGGGGCGCCTTGAACGACGCCCTCCAGGGACGGCTGGCGGGGATCTATCAACGCGGCGGCGGCTACATGGACCGGCCCGGAACGGTGGGCTCCACGGCCGGCTTCACCCGGGTGCCGGGGGTGGTGCCCGGTGTTGCCGCCGAGCCGAGCCGCGACGACTACGGCGACCGGGACGTGCTCGCCCTGCGCGGGTCGCTCGCCTTCACGCCCCGGGACGATTTCGACGCCCTGCTCTCGGTGCATTACGGCGAGGACGACTCGGAGGTGGTGGGGTCCACCAACGTCAACGGCGATGCGCTGGGCCTGTTTCAGCCCCCGGACGACGATCCGCACACCGACTACGACAACATGGCGCCGTTCACCGACAGCGAGCAGCTCGGCGGCGTGCTGGAGATGAACTGGCACCTCGGCGACTACCGGCTCACCTCGGTGACCGGGCTGGAGACCCTGGAGCGGCGCTACAACATCGGCGACTTCGTCCCGCTGCGGGTGGCCGAGGCCGGTTTCGACGAGGATCTCGAGAGCTTTTCCCAGGAGCTGCGCGTCGACTACCAGCCCGGCCCCGACTTCCGCTGGCTGGCCGGCGCCACCTATACCGAGGACGACATCGACTACGCGAGGACCCTGCTCGCCTACGACCTGCTGCTCGGCGCACTGGGCACCGCGTTCGAGCAGGAGGACGAGTCGGTGGCGGTGTTCACCCAGGCCGAGTGGCGTTTCGATCCGGCGTGGCAGGTCACCGCCAGCCTGCGCTACACGGACGAGGAGAAGGACTACGACGGCGGCTCGTTCGACGTCGATCCCTTCGGTGTCTCGGCCATCGGCGTCGCGTTCCCGAACGTCGTGCCGGATGGCCTGTTCGATCGCCGCAGCTACGATGACGATGACGTCTCCGGACGCCTGGGCGTGCAGTGGGAGCCGGATGACGCCAGCCTCTGGTACGCCAACGTGTCCCGGGCGTTCAAGAGCGGCGGGTTCGACGGCTCCGGGATAACCGAGCCGGCCTCTTTTGCGCCCTTCGGCGCGGAGACGGTGTGGGCCTACGAGGCGGGCACGAAGCTGCGGCTGTTGCAGGAACGCCTGTTTCTCTCCGGCTCCGCCTTCTTCTACGACTACGACGAGAAACAGGTGCTGGCCCTGCAGGACCTCGGCACCGGCATCGTCGAAGCGGTGATCCAGAATGCCGCGGGCTCCGAGGTCTACGGGCTCGACGCGGAGCTCGACTACCGGGTCACTCCCTCGCTCGGTCTGTCGTTCTCCGGCACCTGGCTCGACTCCGAGGTGACCGACTGGGACAGCGCCGATCCCGCGGAGGCGGCCGCGCGCACCGGAAACGAGCTGCCCGGCACGCCCGAGCTCACCATGACCGTGGCGGCGGACTGGCAGACGGCGATCGGCCGGAGCCGGACCCTGGGGGTGCGGGTGTGGGGCACCTACACCGACGAGGCCTACCGTGACATCGAGAACGCCGACGCCCTGCGCTCCGATGACTACGCGCTTGCGAACGCGCGCGTATCGGTGTCAGATCCGGCGGGATGGTCCGTGTACGCTTATGCCGAGAACCTGTTCGATGAGGAGTACGTCACCTCGCGGCGCAGTCTCCTGGGCATGCTCGGTGAGTACCATGGCCCGCCCCGCACGCTGGGCGTGGGGCTGCGCTACGAGATGCCGCGGTGAAACGCCGGCTGAAACCACCGTTCGCGCTGGTGCTGGGGATCGTTGCTGGCCTTGCGGCCCTGGGGCACGCGGCGGCGCCGGACGCCGACCCGGCCGCCGACGCGGGCGCCGACGCGGGCGCCGACGCGGTGCGTGACGTCTGGCTGCCGAGCCGGGCCGAGGTGGTGCACTGGCATTGGCAGAAAGACCGCCACGGCCCTGCGCTCACCGGCAACGCGAGCTGGCAGCGCTTCATGGCGTTTCTGGAGACGGAGCTCGCGCAAGCCGGTGTGGTGGATCTCGAACGCAACGCCTGGTCGTTCGAGCGTTGGCGCACCAGTCATTGGCCGGACGATTCCCGGTGGTCGTTGACGGTGGCCGGACGCCATGTGGAGGTCGCGAGCTTCGGCGCCAACTCCGGCTCCACGGGGCCGGATGGTGTGACCGCGCCGCTGGCCCTCTACGAGCCGGGCGACGACCCGGAGTCTCTGGCCGGCCGCATCGCCGTGCTGCGGACACGGCTGAGCGAGGAAACGGTGCGGGCCCTGGCGGAAACCGACTACGAGTACCGGAGCCCGCCGGAGAGCTACCCCGAACCGGGTAAGCCCGTGCCCAAAACGGTGGACTCGGTGAGCTGGCGCATCTTTCCCCAGCTCATGCAGACGCGGGAACTCATAGCGACCGCCCGTGACGCCGGTGCCGAGGGTGCGGTGCTAATCTTCGATGCCGGGCGCGAACAGATGGCGGGTATGTACACGTTTCCCGTGCCCGAGCGCTACGATGTGCCGACGCTGATGCTCGACCGCGGCGCCGGCGCCCGGGTGGTGCGTGCGGCGCGGGCCGGAGCATCGGCCACGCTGCGGCTGGAGGCCGAGGTGGTCCGAAGCGAGGCTTATCAACTGGTCGGCTTTCTTCCCGGGCGTCACTACGGGACCCCGCAGGACGAGCAGATTCAGCTGGTCACCCACACCGACGGACCGTCCGTATCCCAGGACAACGGCGCGTTGGGGATCCTCGCCCTGGTGCGCCACTACGCCCGCCTGCCCCGCGAGGAGCGGCCGCGAACCCTGATGGTGTTCCTCGATGCCCGGCATTTCATGCCCGGCCAGGAGGCCGCTTTTCCGGACGAGGACTATTTCGTGCGCCACCCCGATGCACGAGAGGACGTGGTGGCGGTGGTGGGAATGGAGCACCTGGGGCAGATCGAGTACGTGGAAAACGGCGACCGCCTGGAACAGAGCGGCCGGGTGGACCCGAGCATGATCTGGACCACCGACGACCCGGCGCTGGTCGATGTGGCCGTACAGGCGGTGCAGGACAACGGGCTGCCGTCCGCGGCGGTGCGTAACGTGGACCGCCCCGGCATCCACGGGCGGGGCCAGGGGCGCTGGTACGGCATGGCGAGCTTCGCTCGCGAGGCCGGGCTCCCGGGTGTCGCCATCATGGGGACCATGGGCGCGTACTGGGCCACGTCCTCGGGGGTGGCGCGGCTCGATCCGGGCCTGTTCCGCCGCCAGGTGGCCACCTTCGTGCAGATTACGGATGCGCTCATGCACCACGAGTAGTACAAGGGGACCTGAACGAGGTCGGGGAAGATCGTCATGATGCGTGCGTGCGTCGTTCTGGTCGCTTTCGGGTTGTTGCTCGCGGGTACCGCAGCCCGCGGTGATTCATCCGATCCCTACGAGGGCCGGGTGGCGGTGATCACCGGGTCGAGCAGCGGGCTCGGCCGTGAGCTGGCCGCCATCGCCGCGGAACGGGGCATGAAGCTGGTGTTGGCGGACATCGATCCGGCGCCTTCCGAGGCGTTCGCGGCTGAAGTGGAGGACGCGGGCGGCGAGGCCGTGGCGGTGGAGGTGGACCTGGCCCGGGCCGGGCAGCGCGGCCGGGTCATCGACGCCGCCGTGGAGCGCTTCGGCGGCGTGGACTATCTGTTCAACAATGCCGGCTATTCCTATCTCGCCACGCTCGAGCAGATGGATCCGGAGCAGGCGCACCACCTGTTCGAGGTGAACTACTGGGCCTACGTCGACCTGGCGCAGCGGGTGATTCCGATCATGAAGGAGCAGGGCTCGGGCCACATCCTCAACGTCGCTTCGATTCTCGGCCACGTGCCCGGCTCTCCCGGTCTCGGCCACTATGCCGCCACCAAGCACGCGTTGGTGGGAATGTTCCAGGTGGTCGCCGAGGAGCTCGAGCCCCACGGCATCAAGGTGCAGATCGCCTCCCCCGGCGGCATGCGCACGAACATCGCCCGCAACGCCGTGGGGCCGCTCGCCGAGGCCAGCCGCGACCGCGCCGACGACTGGGAGGACCCGGCGGTTCCCGCCCGGGACATCTTCGAGATGATGCGCACGGACGCCGTGGTGTTCCACCCGGGGTACGTGGAGAACGACGACACCGGCGGTTGAGCCCCGGGGGCCGCGGGCGTACCCTGACTTCGGCACAACCAGGCGGTGGACGTATCGGCGGCTGGTAGCAACACGAACGGCCTGGAGCATTCGCCCGCATGTCGCAATGGAACCGGGACGACGGTCCCCCCGACCTCACCGAACTGTTCCGCTCGCGGTCCGGCTCCGGAAAGCGCCCGCCGAGCTGGCTGATCATCGCAGGCGTCGTCGTGGTACTTCTGGTGTGGCTGGTCTTCACGACGTACTACACGGTGCAGCCCGAGCAGCGCGCGGTGATCAAGCGCTTCGGTGCGGTCATCGGTATCTCCGACCCGGGGCTGCATTTCAAGATTCCCTTCGGCATCGACACGGTGCAGCACGTGGCCACCGAGCGGGTGCTGAAGCAGGAGTTCGGGTTCCGAACCGAAGGCACCCAGCCCAGCGGGCGCACCGCCTACGACCAGAGGGACTACGAGGAAGAGTCGCTCATGCTCACGGGCGACCTCAACATCATCGACGTGGAGTGGGTGGTGCAGTACCGGATCAACGATCCCATCCGTTTCCTCTACGAGGTGCGCGAGCCCACCCGCACCCTGCGCGACATTTCCGAGTCGGTGATGCGCCGGGTGGCCGGCAACCGCCTGGGGTCCGACGTGCTGACCGTGGGCCGGGTGGAGATCCAGAGCCAGGCCCGGGACGAGATCCAGGAGATCATGGATCGCTACGACTCCGGTATCCACATCATCACCGTGGAGCTGCAGGACGTGGTGCCGCCCCCGGCGGTGCAGCCGGCGTTCAACGAGGTGAACGAGGCGCGCCAGGAGCGTGAGCGCATGATCAACGAGGCCCAGAAGCGGGTGAACCAGGAGATCCCCAACGCCGAGGGCCGGGCCCTGCGCACCATCGCCGAGGCGGAAGGCTACGCCACTGAGCGCGTCAACCGGGCCGAGGGGGAGAGCGCGCGCTTCTCCGCCGTGCTCCGGGAGTACCGGAACGTGCCCGAGGTCACCCGCTCGCGGCTCTACCTCGAGACGCTGAACGAGATTCTGCCGGACGTGGGGCAGGTTCTGATGGTCCAGGAGGGGCAGACGGGGCCGTTGCCGCTTCTCGACGTCAACCGCGGCAACGTGCAGACCACGCGTGGGCAGGAGGACGCCCGATGAAAACCACCCTCACCGCGGCCATCGTCGCCATCGCCGTCGTGATCGTGCTCAGCATGTCCCTGTACACCGTCGACGAGGCCGAGCAGGCGATCCTGGTGCAGTTCGGCGAGCCCGTGGGCGGTGTCGTCTCCGAGCCGGGCCTGAAGGTCAAACTGCCGTGGCAGGACGCCCGCTTCTTCGACAAGCGGCTGCTGGTCTGGGACGGCGACGTCACCCAGATCCCCACCCTCGGCCGTGAGTTCATCCTGGTGGACGCCACGGCTCGCTGGCGCATATCGGATCCGCTGTCGTTCTTGCGCAGCGTGCGCGACGAGCGGGGGGGCCGCACCCGGCTCGACGACATCATCGACTCCGTGGTCCGCGACATGGTGTCGTCCACCGAGCTCGAGGAGATCGTGCGCTCGAAGGACTGGGAGGTGGACGTCGATGAGCTGGAAGATCCGGCGCTGGCGGAGCGCAGCGACGTGGATCTCGAGCAGCAGCCGAAGCTCGGCCGCGAGCTGCTCGAGGAGGAGATTCTCAAGCGCGCCCGGCGACTGATGCCGCAGCTCGGCATTACCCTCAACGACGTACGCATCAAGCGGGTGAACTACATCGACTCCGTGCGCGAGCAGGTCGAGAGCCGCATGATCGCCGAGCGCCAGTCCATCGCCGCGCGCTTCCGCTCCGAGGGCCAGGGGCGCAGCCAGGAGATTCTCGGTGAAATGGAACGGGAGCTGCGCCGGATCCGATCCGAGGCGGCGCGTACCGCCGAGGAGATCCGCGGCGACGCCGATGCCGAGGCTACCCGGATCTACGGCGACGCGTTCGGCGCCGACCCCGAGTTCTACGCCTTCTTCCGGACTCTCGAGAGTTATCGGGCGCTCGGGGAGAACAGCACCCTGATGGTCCGCTCGGACTCCGACTTCTTCCGCTACCTCGAGGAGGCGCAGTCCGAGGCGCAGTAGCTGGGGCTACGGGAGTAGCCGGGGCGTCTAGAAGGCGCTCCTGACGAGCCATTCGCCCAGGGTCCCCACCAGCGACATCATCAGCGCGCCGCCCAGCGCCCAGCCGAAGCTGTCGATCTTCAGGTGATCGGTGAGCTTGTCGGTGAGCACCAGCAGAATGGCGTTGATGATCCAGCGGGTGATGAACGCCAGCAGCCACGCGATGCCCAGCGTCAGCACCGTGAAGACCGCGAACAGCAGCCAGCCGAGCAGAAAGTTGAGGATGCCGAAGATGGCGGCGACGAGAATCGCGCTGCCGAAGCTGCGCACGTGAAATCCAGGGAGCACGGCATCCGTGACCCACACCGCGAGCGACAGGATCAGCCAGGACAGGAGCAGTTCCATGGCGCGAACCTCCTTTGCACCGTAGAGCCGGGCCGGTTGACGCCGACTGTACCCGCTGCGCGGCCTGCACTCCACGACGTCCACCCTCATCCGCGCAGAAGAAATCTATTCGTATTAGTCCCATATGGAGGGATAGGTTGCAGGCGATTCAAGGTGATTGAGCCTTGAAGCTATAATCTAATAACGATAGATTTGTGCATGATCAACCATCCAATCCATTGGGGGAGCTTGCATGAAATGTCCGAAGTTCGCCGCGGCGGCCACGAGCCTTGCCGCCGCGTTGTCTGCCGTGCCGGACGCCGTTGCCAGCGAGGAGGGCCCCGGTGCACAGGCCATCGAGCAGGTGGTCGTAACGGCGCGTCGCCGGGAAGAGAGCCTTCAGGACGTGCCGGTGGCCATCACGGCCCTGTCCGGCGGGGACGTCGATCGCTACGCGACGGCAGACCTCTCCAGCATCTCGCAGATGGTGCCGTCCCTGGTCGTGGGTCGAGCCGCCACCGGTTCCTCGGCGAATCTCTATCTGCGCGGTGTCGGTTCCACCTCGCTCAGTTCCGGCTTCGACCAGTCCGTCTCCATCAATGTCGACGGGGTCTCCATGAGTCGCGGCCGGGAGATCATCAACAGCATGTACGACCTTAGGAAGGTCGAAGTTATGAAAGGGCCGCAGGCGCTGTTCTTCGGCAAGAACAGCACCGCCGGGGTCATTGCCGTGGAATCCGCGGATCCGACGCGCGAGTTCGAAGCCAGTTTCAAGACCGGGTATGAGATCGAAGCCGATGAAACCTACAGCGAGGGCGTGATTTCCGGTCCCCTCACCGAGAAGCTCCGGGCGCGCCTGGCCGTGCGCTATTCGAAAATGGACGGCTATTTCACGAACGACGCGGAGCCGGCCACCGCGCTCGGATTCAGCCGCGATCCGCTTTCCGAGGAACAGCCCGAGGAAGAGTCGCTCGCGGGGCGGATTACCGCGATCTACGAGCATTCCGACACGCTCGACTTCGAGCTCAAGGTGGCGGCGTCGCGAATCGAGGATTCGGGACAGCTCTCCCGGATCGACCGCGGTTGCGCCGCTGGTCGCGATTCTTCGTTGAGTACTTTCGGTGTCGCGGATCCCAATGCCGGCTGCGAGATCGACGGCCACCTGTCGCTGGCGAAGATGCCGGCCGAGCTCGCGGGGCCGACGCCGTATGCGCGCGACGGCGACCCGTACACCGATTATGAATCCCACAATGCGTCGCTCACCGCGAACTGGAGCGTGGGCGCGGTCGACCTCACCTCCGTTACCGGCCACTACGGTTTCCGGCAGCCCGACATGAACGCGTTCAACGGAGCCACGTCGAGTATCTATGTCACTCAGTTTGCGGAGTACGACCAGTTCAGCCAGGAGCTTCGCGCCGTGACGACGTTCGATGGTCCGCTGAACGCCACCGCGGGTCTTTACTACGCGTCCTCGGAGAACACCTTCAACACCGCGGTTCTCCTGGCACCGCTCCCGGTGGATCCCGCCACCGGACGCTACGATTCCTTCAACCGGGACGGCGGGTTCGACGGTGAGAGCACCTCGGCCTTCGTCGAGCTGCAGTGGGACATTCTCGCCGATCTGGAGCTGGCCGGAGGCGCCCGCTGGTCGCGAGAGGAAAAGGATTCCTATATCGAGAACGTCTACACGCACCCGTTCGTGCGCAGCGCGTTTCCGCCCGGCGTCCGCTTCGAGGATGAGTTCCGGGACGACAACGTTTCCCCGCAGGCGACGCTGACCTGGTACGCCGCCGAGAACGTGATGCTGTACGCGGCGTACAAGGAAGGGTTCAAGGCGGGCGGCTTCAACACCAGCATGGTGATTCTGCCCACGTCCACGGCGTCCGACGCCCGCTTCGACAGTGAAGAAGCCAGCGGCGTCGAGCTCGGCGCGCGAACCACGCTTTTCGACCGCCGGCTCACGCTGAACGCCACGGCCTACGATTTCGACTACGACGAGCTGCAGAACCAGATATTCGATCCGGTGACGCTGGGGCAGGCGGTCGCGAACGTGGGGACGCTGAGGACCCGCGGACTGGAGCTGGAGTCGCTCTGGCGGGTACCGGGTATCGACGGGCTGAATCTGCGTGCCGACGTCGCGTACAACGATGCGGAATATTCCGACTACGTAGGGACCTGCTATGCGGGGCAGACGATTGCGGAGGGTTGCAACCTGGTACCCGGCCCCAACGGTGCCTTCACCAGTCAGGACTTCGACGGACGCACGCCGCCGCGGGCGCCGGAATGGAGTGGACGGGCCGGAGGCACCTACTCGTTTCCGGTCAGTGACGGAACGTGGATCGAGGTGACTGCGGATCTGTCGTACTCGGACGAATACTACTTCAATGACGGTCTGCGGCCGGACATGGTTCAGGACAGCTTCAGCCGGCTCGACGCCAGCGTCCGTCTCATGAACGACTACGAAGGGTGGGAGCTGGCCTTGATCGGCCGGAATCTGACGGACGAGCTCGTGGTGACCTCCGGCAACGACGTGGCCGCCCAGGACGGCGTCGGCGGCACCGGTACCGCCAGCGGCGTTCGCGCGGACTACACCGCGGTCCTCGAGCGCCCCCGCCAGGTCATGCTGCAGTTCCGCAAGGATTTCTGAAGCTCACGGCGGCGCACTCGCCCGGCGGCGCTCCTGGAGCGAGTCACAGCCCCAGGACGTGCCGGGCGATGATGTTGCGCTGGATCTCGTTGGAACCACCGTAGATCGAGGCCGCCCGGTTGTTGAAGTAGAATGGCGCGCGCGTCACCAGGTCGACCGGGCCCACCGCGGGCTCGGTGCCGCGGCTATCGATCACTTCGGGCTGCCACGGCAGACCGTAGATGCCGGCGATTTCCAGTGCGAGCTGCGACGCGCTCTGGGAGAGCTCGGCGCCGCGGATCTTCAACAGCGATGCGCGCGACCCCGGTGAACCGTGCTGCTCGGCTTCTTCGAGACAGCGCAGCTCCGTTCCCTCGAGGCCGAGCACTTCGCATTCCAGAACGTCGATTCGCCCGCGGATGCCGGTCGTGTCCTCGCCGTCGCCTTCGCGCTCCACGAGCGCCCGCAGGTCGCGGACGGTCTCCAGGAGTCCCGGCGCGGAGGGCTTGCTGCCACGCTCGAACTCCAGCAGGTACTTGGTCACCGCCCAGCCCTCGTCGGGCTTGCCGACTACGTTGGCCCGCGGCACGCGGACGTCTTCGAACGTCACCTGATACTGTTCCGTCTCGCCGGAGAAGAAACGGATGGGCGAGATGTGGACGCCCGGGCTGTCGAGGTCGACCAGCAGAAACGTCACCCCCTGCTGCGGCCGTTCGAAGTGTCCGGTCCGGACCAGACAGAACATCCGGTTCGCGTAGTGGGCGTGCGTGGTCCAGAGCTTGGTGCCGTTCAGCACGTAGTCATCGCCGTCCGGGACCGCCCGCAGTTTCAGGGCCGCCAGGTCGGAGCCGGCCTGGGGCTCGGAATATCCCTGGCACCAGAAGTCCTCACCCCGGAGCATCCTCGGGAGGTAGTAGCGTTTCTGCTCCTCCGTCCCGTAGCCGAGCAGCGCCGGACCGAGCATCTCGATGCCCATGGGGGAAATGGGCGGCGGCCCCGCCCTGGCCGATTCGCAGGCGAAGACGAAGCGCTCGGTCAGCGACCAGTCCGTGCCCCCGTATTCCCGGGGCCAGCCCGGCACCAGCCAGCCCTGCTCATGGAGTATGCGCTGCCAGGCCAGGCTGGATTCGCGGTCACAGTAGACGCTGGTCATGAAGCGTCGTGCACGCCGCAGCTCGTCGGTGAGGGCGGTGTCGAAGAATTCGCGAACTTCCTCGCGGAATCGATTCAGCGTGGGGCTTGTTGCCGTATGCATACCGTGGTTGACACCTTTGTGAGATCGAGTGTTAATCTAATCGTATTAGGTTATTCTGCTTCCGTGCTGACGACAATGCGAGGTCATCCATGAGCTCTATCGAAACAGCCCCTTCGCGCCCCTACCGGCCCGCGACCTTAGATTCCTTGAGCCGAAGCCAGGTTGAGGCGATTCGCATGATCCCGCGGCACGACGAAAGTGCGCCGCGCGCGATCGAGGCGACGCGCCCGGCGAACATCTTCACATCGCCGGGGCGGTTTGACGATGAGCAGGCCCGGGTTTTTCGGACGCATCCGCTGGTCGCGACCATGTCGGCGCTGATTCCCGAGCCCGGCGACGGCATCGTGCAGGACGGCTACGGGCCGCCGCTTTTGATCATGCGCGGGCAGGACGGCGCGGTGCGGGTGTTCCTGAATGCCTGCAAGCACAAGGGCGCGACGCTGGTGGAGCATTGCGATCCGTTTCACGCCGCCCGGGTCACCTGCCCCTACCACGCCTGGACCTACGGTCTTGACGGCGAGCTGAAAGCGGTGCCGCGGGAAGAGACCTTCCGCAACCTCGACAAGGCGGAGCGTCACCTGACGAGCGTTCCCTGTCACGAGGCGGGTGGCATGGTCTGGGTCTGGCTCGACCGCGAGAGCGAGCCGGACTTCTCCGCGGTCGACGACGAGCTGGTCGCCGATTTCGACGCCCTGAACCTGGCCGGTGGCCACATCTACGGGCGCAAGCGGTTCGACCTCGCTGCGAACTGGAAGCTCGTGCTCGAACCCTTCCTGGAGGGCTACCACGTACGCAGGCTGCACGCCAACACCATCGGAAAGCTCTACGCCGACGTGCCGAGCGTCACCCACCAGCTCGGCTCCCATATCCGGCAGATCTCCGGAAAGGCTGATTTCACGCCGGAATCCCTCGACGAGGCGGAGGAGAACATCCACAAGACCGTCACCCATGCCTATCAGGTGTTCCCCAACACGGTGGTGGTGACGAGTCCGTACTACATCAGCGTCATGCTGATCATGCCGCGCGGAGTGGACCGCTCGGTGGTGGAATACTTCATGGTCACGCCGACGCAGCCCGACAACGACAAGGCCAAGGACCTCTACGAACGTTCCTACGAGCTGATCCTCCGGGTGTTCGGGACGGAGGATTTCCGGGCGGCCGAGATCTCCCAGACGGGCCTGAAGTCCGGGGCGCTCGAGGAGCTCGTCTATGGCGGCCTCGAGGAAACCATCCCGCTGTATTACGAGAACCTGGAGCGGCACCTGTAAATGGCACAGACGATTACCAGCGCGCTGGCGTGGTGGGCCGGGGACAGGCCCGACATGCCGGCCCTTTCGATCCACGGGCGCAGCATCACCTATCGGGAGTACCATCGGTGGTCCGAGGAGATCGCGGCGAGCTTGGCGGCGCGTGGCGTAGGCAAGGGTGACCGTGTGGCGATCTGCGGCAAGAACTCCCTGACCCAGTGCGCGCTCATCATGGGAATCATCCGGGCAGGTGCCATCGCCGTTCCGGTGAACTTCCGCTACACCATCCACGAGATGAGAGACATCGTGGGCGATACGGAGCCGGTGATGGCCATTGCCGACGAGCAGGAGTATGCGCGGATGCGCGAGCTCGACGTGCCGGTGGAACGGATGAGTGCATTCGAAGGTCCGTCGGCGGATTCGGCGCCGCACGTGAACGTCGATCCCGATCCCGATGCGCCCATCGTCATCATTGCCACGAGCGGCTCCACGGCGAAGCCGAAAGGCGTGGTCTACTCCCACCGCACGACGACCAGCTATGCGCTCGAGTTCGCCGTGGAGGAAGCGTCGTGTCTGAAGGGTTCGCGGGTCGTGGTGGCAGCGCCCTTGTGCACGTCGGCCGGCATGGTACAGCTTCTGCAGCACTGCGTGCTCGGTTGCACCATCTACTTCGAGCCGGCGTTCGATGCGGAACGCTACCTGGAGATTCTCGAGCGCGAGAAGATCAACGGCTTCGCCGCTACGCCGATCTTCTTCGAGCGAATCGCCGCGGCTCCGGGGTTCGAGCAGGCTGATCTGAGTCACCTGGCGTTCGCCGTGACCGGTGGTTCCGCCGTCTCGCCCGAGCTACAGAAGGCGTGGCTGAACAAGGGCGTGGTGCTGCGACAGATCTATGGCCAGACCGAAGCCGGTGGCAACGCCACCATCATGCCCGCTGAGCATGCAGCCGCTCAGCCGGAGAAATGCGGGCGAGGGGGGCTGTTCACCGAGCTGGCGACCGTGGATGAGGACGGCCGCCGCTGCGCTCCCGGCGAAGTCGGGCAGATTCTCATACGCGGCCCCGGTTGCATGGTGGGCTACTGGAACAACCCCGAGGCCACCGCCGAGACACTGCGTGATGGCTGGCTGTACACCGGGGATCTCGGATGCCTGGACGAGGCGGGGTTTCTGACCTTCGTGGACCGCATCAAGGACATCATCATCTCCGGGGGCTTGAACATCTCGGCTGCCGAGGTCGAGCGCGTGCTCCAGACGTATCCGGGGGTGGAGGAAGCAGTGATCCTCGCGGCCAGGGACGACAAGTTCGGGGAAACGCCGCTGGCTGTGGTGCACGCGTCCGCCGAGCTGGATTCCGCGGACGTGGTGCGGCATTGCAACGAGCACCTGGCGGATTACAAGGTGCCGCGCTATCTGGTGGTGGAAGACGAGCCGTTGCCGCGCCTGGCTACCGGCAAGATCGCCAAGCCGATGCTGCGGCAGAAGTATGCAGCGGCACCAGACGCGCTGCCGCGCGTGCGCTGATAGGGATGGAGCAGGCGATGACGATGGATCCGCAAGCGCTGGCCACGGGCGCGGAGGTCGAATACTGGGCCGGGCTGCTCGAGGGTGAGGTTCGGCTGCCGCGATGCGAAGCGTGCGGGCGCTGGCACTGGCCCGCGGTGTGGCGGTGCGGTGACTGCGGGAGCTGGGAGCGCGCCTGGTATGCGGTGCCGCCTGTGGGCACCGTCTATTCCTGGACGCGGACCTGGCATCGCTTCCAGGGGCTCGACGACCTCGAGCCCCCGTTCGTCACCGTGCTTACGACCCTGGACGGAGGGGGGCACGCGCGTTTGCCGGGTGTGCTCGAAGGCGACGAAACCGCGCTCGCCATCGGTGCCAGAGTCGCGGGGCGCGTCGCATCCACCGGCTGGCAGGGCCGCGTTCTTCCGGCGCTGCGCTGGACGCTGGAGGTGGACCGTGGGTGAGGTGCGTTCCACCGCCGTCGCCGGTGTCGGACTCCGGCAGTACAAACGCGGCACGGCACCCATGCCCGAGCGGGCCCTCCTCGTCGCGGCGATCGTCGACGCGTGCGAGGAAGCGGGCCTCGACCCGCGGGACGTGGACGGGTTCGCTACCTACGGCGACGACCACAACGAGCCGCTGAAGCTCATGGGCGATCTGGGCACGCGCGAGCTGTGCTGGTCGAGCACCGTGTTCGGTGGTGGGGGCGGTGGTATCGCCGGCGCCTTCGGCCAGGCCATGGCGGCCATCCGGAGCGGCCAGGCGAGCGCGGTGGTCGTGTATCGCGCACTCGCCCAGGACAGCAGCGGGCGCCTCGCCGACGCGGTCATGGCACATCATCTGAATGCGCACCTGGTGGGTGCCGGACTCACCGCACCGGCACAGATCTGCGCGCTGCGGGCGCGGCGCCTGTTCGAGTACCACGGGGTGCCGCCGTCCGCCGTCGAGGCGTTCGTGCGTGCGGTACAGCATCACGGGGAGCGGAATCCGGCCGCGGTCTCGTACGGTCGCAGCTTCGATTCCGAGGCGTATCAGGGCGCGCGCTGGATCGCCGAGCCGTTCCGGCTGTTCGATTGCTCCCGGGAGAACGACGGTGCGGGCGCTCTGCTCCTGGTGTCGTCGGACCGTGCCCGGCACCTGGACAAACTGCCCGTGCACGTGCTCGGCGTCGCCACGGGCGCGGAGAAAGGCTGGGGCGATCTGCTCGAGAACGATGACGACGACCAGTACGCCACCGCGGGTTTCCGGAGCGTGGCGCGGCGCTTGTGGCGGTCGACGGGGCTGTCGCCCGCCGATGTCGACGTGGCTCAGGTCTACGAGAATTTCAGCGCTCAGGGCGTGGCCGCGCTCATCGATCACGGGTTTTGCGACTACGACTCGGTGTCCGACTTCGTGCGCTACGAGAATCTCGTCGCGCCCGACGGCGCACTGCCGGTCAACACGGCTGGCGGAAACCTGCACGAGGGCTTCGTGCACGGGATCGGGCTGGCGGTGGAAGCGGTCCGCCAGCTGCGCGGTGAGTCGGCGAATCCGGTGCCGGGCGCAAAGACGTGTCTGCTAACCGGCGGACCGGCGGCGCCCCTGGTCAGCTCCGCGCTTTTCGGTAACGAGCAGCCGTGAGAGCGCTTTAGAGTTCCACGCGAGCGTGCTCCTCCGTGGTCGCGTGCTTCGCGTCGTATCTGGCCCGAAACCCGGCGAGGAGCGTCTCCACCGTCTCGATGAAAAGCTGTTCCTCGTCGTGAGGGTTGGCGCGGACGGCGGCTGACAGCGCCGGGTAGCGCTCCGGGTCGAAGTCGGGCATCGGGTCTATTCCGTAGGCGCGCCCCGCTGCCGCGAATAGTGCCGATCCGTAGGTGAGCTTCTCCACCCCTTCCACGATGGCGAGCTGCATCTCCGGCGGGTAAGGGCATTTCGCCGTCCAGAAATCGTAGGCGCTCAGCAGTAGCCGGCGGGGGAAGAACTCCAGCAACAGCGGCGCCGCGTTCGGATGCTGGAGAATCGCACGACGCGTCGCCCGGCAAAGCTCGATGAGCGTGCGTTCCCAGTCGAGGCCCTCGGCTTGGGGGACCTCTACTTCCGTTAGGATGTGGCGGGACACCTCGGCCAGCAGCTCGGCCTTGTCCTTGAAATGGTAGTAGAGCGACGGCGCGCGAACGCCGAGCCGTCTTGCCACCTGTTCGACGCTGAGCGCGTGCAGACCCTGCACGTCGATGACGTCGAGCGCGGCGCGCGCGGCACGCTCCCGCGAGATCAGTGGTTTTCTGGGTCTGCTCAAAATCAGCCTATGTGCCAGAGGCCCGCGTGGATCGGGGCCGTCGAATGTCACGAGCCATCATACCGATCCATCGCTGTTCAGCTCGATCACCATCCGCACCAGGCTGGGATCCTCGGGGTCGGCGCTCTGGCGGAACCCGGCGGCCCGGGCCAGGGCCCGCATGCGCCGGTTGTCGCGCAGGGTCACGCCCCAGACCGTGCCGATGCCGCGGGAACGGGCGTGACGCAGGATGCGATCCATGAGCAGCCGACCCAGGCCCTGACCGGCCCAGTCGTGCTGGACGATGATGGCGAATTCCGCTTCTTCGTTGTCGGGATCGGCCGACAGGCGCACGACCCCGTGGATGTCCTGGTTGCCGGGAATGCCTTCTTCCGTGAGCACCAGCGCCATCTCGCGGTCGTAGTCGAGCTGGGTGAAACGGGCCGCCATCATGTGGTGCATGGTGCGCAGCGGCTGCAGGAAGCGGTTGCGGATCTCGTCGGGGTCGAGGCGGGCGAAGGCGCGGTTCAACGCCGGCTCGTCCTCGGGGACGATGGGACGCAGCAGCAGCTCACGGCCGTTCTTCGCCGTGACCCGTTCCTCGAGCTCCCGGGGGTACGGGCGGATGGCCAGATGGGCCAGCCGGTCCGTGAAGCTGTCGCCGCGAACCCGGATGCGCGCGTCCAGGGCGATGACGCCACGGGAATCGGCCAGCAGCGGGTTCACGTCCAGAGAATCGATCTCGGGAAAATCCACCACCAGTTGCGACAGCCGTAGAAGCGTCAGCGCCAGCGCCTCGAGATCGGCGGCGGGGCGGTCGCGGTAGCCTTTCAGGCGGCGGTAGATGCGGGTCCGGGAGATCATCTCCATGGCGAGGCGCATGTTCAGCGGTGGCAGCGCCAGCGCGCTGTCGCGCAGCAGCTCCACTGCGGTGCCGCCCTCGCCGAACATGAGCACGGCGCCGAACTGCTCGTCGTGGTGCATGCCGATGATCAGCTCGTAGGCGCCGGCGCGCTGCACCATGGGCTGCACCGTGAAACCTTCGAGGCGGGCGTCGGGGCGGGTCTCCCGGAGCTTTGCGGTGATGCGCTCGGCCGCGGCGGCCACGGCCTCGCCGCCCTCGAGGTCCAGCACCACGCCCCCGACGTCGGACTTGTGGGTAATCTCCGGAGAGAGGATCTTCAGGGCGACAGGCACCCCGGCCTCATCCGCCAGCCGCGCCGCTTCCTCGGGGGTGCGGGCCACGTCGGTGGGCACGGTGGCAATGCCGTAGGCCGCCAGCACCGCCTTGGCGTCCGCTTCCGTGAGCCAGCAGGCGGCGCCGACGGTGGGGTTGCGCTCGAGAATCCCGCGCACGGTGTCCGGCTGCCGCTCCAGTGCCTCTGGCACCGACGGCGGCGTCTCCATCAGCAGGTTCTGACTGCGCCGGTAGTTCACGAGCTGCATGAACGCGCTCACTGCCTGGCCGAGGTTCTCGTAGGCCGCGAGCCCTCGCTCCCGCAGCATGCGGCGGGCGGCCCGGGCCGTCTCGTCACCGATCCAGCAGGTCAGCACCGGAACGCGCGGGCGCAGGGTGTCGATACAGTCGGCCAGCGCCTGGGCCGAGTCCAGGGCGGGGGCTACCGCCGTGGGGCATGCGAGCACCATGACGCCGTCCAGCTCGCGTTCCTCCTCGAGAACCGTCTTCACCGTGGCGGCCAGGCGCTCCGGCCGCGCGTCGCCGATGATGTCCACCGGGTTGCTGCGCGACCAGGTCCGGGGCAGCACGGCGTCGAGCTTGCGCACGGTGGCCTCGGAAAGCTCCGCCAGGGCGCCGCCCTGGGTGAGCAGCTCGTCGGTGGCGAGCACGCCGATGCCGCCGCCGTTGGTGATGATGAGCAGTCGGTTGTTCCGGGGTGGCTTGAGGATGCTCAGCGTCTCGGTGGCGACGAACAGCTCCTCCAGGGTGCGCACCCGCAGCATGCCGGCGCGGCGGAAGGCGGTGTCGTAGACCTCGTCGGCGCCGGCCAGGGCGCCGGTATGCGAGGCGGCGGCGCGTCCGCTGGCCGGATGGCGGCCCGCTTTCACCACGATGACGGGCTTGGTCCGGGACGCCGCCCGGGCCGCGGACATGAACTTCCGCGAGTGCGTCACCCCTTCCATGTACAGGAGTATGGCGGTGGTGTTCCGGTCGTCGGCCAGATAATCCAGCATGTCGCCGAAATCGACGTCGGCCATGGCACCGAGGGCCACCAGGTGCGAGAACCCGACCCGCCGAGCGGTGGCCCAGTCGATGACGCTGGTGAGCACCGCGCCGGACTGGGCCACGAAGGCGGGGCCGCCGGTGCGCGGCGGCAGGTGCGCGAAGCTGGCGTTCAGGCAGCGGCCGGGGGCGAGCACCCCCAGGGTGTTGGGGCCGACGATGCGCATCAGGTGTGGCCGTGCCGCCTCGAGGGTCGCCCGCTGCAGGCGCCGTCCTTCTTCCCCCAGCTCGGCGAATCCTGCGGTGATGACCACGGCGCCGCGGGTGCCGCGCTCGCCGAGCTGCGAGACGACCTCGGGGACGGTGGCCGGCGGCGTGGCTATGACGGCGAGATCCGGCGCCATGGGCAGGCTGGCCACGTCCGGGTAGGCCAGTACCCCCTGCACCGACTCGTTGTGCGGGTGCACCGGCAGCACCGGGCCGTCGAACCCGGAGCCGAACAGGTTGCGGGCGACCACCGAGCCCACGGAACCTGCGCGCTTGCTCGCGCCGATGAGGGCCACCGACTCCGGCTTGAACACGTACTCGAGGTTGCGGATGGACACGGCTGCTCCCGACCAGGTCCGGCCCGGACCATCAGGTCCGGCCCGGACCATGATGCCCATCGAGCGGGCCCCGCGCTACCGGGACCGACTATCGGGGCTGTCGCCCGTCAGCGCAGCGAGCGCGCTCCGCCACTGCCCGGCCAGCGCCGCCTCGGTCCACGCGCGGACGTCCGGGGCCGGGGGCGGTGTGCCCTCGAGCCAGCTCTGCAGCCGTTGCGCGAGCGCCGCGCCATCGCGCGCCGGATAGCGGCACGCGGGCGGATACTGCTCCGGATACACCAGGTCGTCGGGCACCAGCGGGACGGCGCCGGCGCTCACCGCTTCCAGCATCGCCAGGCCCTGAAACTCGTGGAGCGCGGTGCTAACGACGATGCCGGCGCGGCGGAGAAGCGCCGCGTACTGCGGTCGCGCTACCTTGCCGTCGGCGACGATGCGTCCGCCGAGCTGCTCGCGCAGCCGGACCAGCGGCGCCGGCGGCTGCTCCGGGCGCGCCCCCAGCAGGGCCAGACGAAACGACACGCCGCGGTCGGCCAGGGCGAGCAGCGCCTCGGCGAACAACTCCGGGGCCTTGTCGTATTCCCAGCGGTGGTTCCAGAGCACCAGCCGCGGATCCCGCGGCGCTTCCGCCGGGGCCGGGGGCCGTACCGGCACCGGCAGCACCTCGGCTTTCGCCGCCAGCCGCTCGGGAACCCGGGCGGGTACGGCATCGGGCATCCGCCGCAGCAGCCGTTGCACGCCGTCGAGGAACGACTCGAGGTTGAAGCGCGAATTGAACCCCAGACGGTCGGCCGCCAGAGCGCCGTAGAGTTGCACCATCTGCGGCTCGATGGAGCGGGCCTGGTGGGCGCCCAGCGGGTAGGCGAACTGGTTCTCGTGAAAATAGTACAGGGTCGGCAGCCGGGCGAGCGCCGGGTGCAGGCCGCGCAGCGTCGCCAGATCCACCATGGAGGTGGCGACGAGGGCGTCGGCAGTGAGCGGGTCGAGGGCATCGAGCCAAGACAGCGGATTGCCGCGGATGCGCCAGCGGAAATTGCGGCCGGGCAGCTCCAGGGTCTGCCAGTGAACGTCGGCGAAGGCGGCGGTGAGCCAGTCCGACCACGCCGCGTGGCTGTCGGCGCGATAGGCGGAGAGCAGCAGAAGGCGGGTGGTCCGGCTACGGTCGGTCATCGGCAGCGTACGCGTGAGGGCGCGGGACGATACCAGCGCCGGGGGATGATGAGAACCGCGCCCCGAGGGGCCGCATCCGTCATGGGATTGGCTCGGCATACGCGATCGGCTATGGTCGCGCCCTTTTTGTCGCCGCGGAGGACCATGCACGCACTGGAAGTCACGACGCCGATCAGCAGCCTGCACGAGGAGCGGTTGGAATACACGGTGGCGCTGCTCGAGCGTTTGAACGCCCGGCGCGTGCTCGATCTCGGTTGCGGATCGGGGGCGCTGTTGCATCGGCTGGCGGTGCGGCCCGGCATCAGCGAGGTGGTGGGGGTGGAGCAGTGCGCCATGGCGCTGGCCCACGCCCGCGCCGTCCTCGACCGCGAGGTACGCGGCGGGGCGCCCCGGGTCTCGCTGGTCCACGGCTCCTACGGGGAACGCGATCCCCGGCTTGCCGGCTTCGACGCCGCCGTCATGCTGGAGACCATCGAGCACGAGCATCCCCGGGCGCTTTCCCGGGTCGAGGCAGCCGTGTTCGCGAGCTTCCGGCCGGCGACCGTGTTCATCACCACGCCGAACCGTGACCACAACCCGCTGCTGGGGCTCGGCCACGGCGAGTTTCGCGACCCGGACCACAAGTTCGAGTGGAGCCGCGCCAAGTTCCGGGAATGGGCGCTGGGGGTCGCCCGGCGCCAGGGGTACCGCGCGACCTTCGGCGGCATCGGTGAGCTTGATCCGGAGCTCGGTCCTCCCACCCAGACCGCGCTGTTTCAGTGCCGGGCCGACGCGGCCTGACCGCGGCCTGGACGCGGGGCCCGCACGCGGCGGAGAATCGAGCAACCTCTGACGGCGGAGGCGCGCGTGCTCGGAGCCATTGCAGGTGACATCGTGGGTTCACGGTTCGAGGGCGGGCCGGCGCCCCGCCGGGACTTTGAGCTGTTCCACCGGGATTGCGCGTTCACCGACGACACCGTGTGCACGGTGGCCGTGGCCGAAGCGTTGCTGCAGCGGGAGGATTTCGCTGCCACCCTCCGCCGCTTCGTGCGCCGCCACCCGCATCGCGGCTACGGCGGTATGTTCCTGCACTGGGCGCTCGCCGATGACGCCCCGGCCTACGGGAGCTGGGGCAACGGGGCGCCGATGCGGGTGGCCGCGGTGGGCTGGCTGGCCAGCGGCGAGCACGAGGCGCGCGCCCTGGCGCGGGCCCAGGCGGCCGTGAGTCACGATCATCCCGACGCCCTGGCGGCGGCCGAAGCCGTGGCCCTGGCGATCTTCCTGCTGCGCCGGGGAGCCGGCGTGCCCGCGGTGCGAGCGCGCCTTGCCGACGCATTCGATTTCGATCTCGATCCCCCCACCGCGCTCACCGGCGGCGCCGTCGACGTGTCATCGCGTGGGACCGTGGGGCCGGCGCTGTCGGCGGCGTTCGAAGCCGCCGACTGGGTCGCCGCGGTGCGCACCGCCGTGGGCCTCGGCGGCGATACCGACACCGTCGCCTGCATCGCCGGCGGCGTTGCCGAAGCCGCCCACGGCCTGCCGGCGGAGGCGGAAGCGCGGGCGCTCGCGTATCTGACCGACGATCTGCGCGCGGTGGTGCAGCGTTTCCGGCGAAAAGTCGAGCACGGCGGGTGATTCTCGTGTATGGTCATCTGCGCAAGAAGGAAATGTCGAAGAATCGCTCCACTATGAACCTGGAGAGTCATCGGTCTCACTAGCTGTTCGATGCCGGCGCGGATCGCTGCATCACCCCCGAGTACTCCCCCCGTTCGGCGGAAGCGGACGCTGCGCGTTCCGTGAGCATTGCC
>JBMCWS010000034.1:0-23867 GCA_048621375.1 Pseudomonadota bacterium
CCAGGAGACAGCGAATCCCCAGGGTCATGTCGTCGAGCCGGCCGGCGGCGTTGAGCCGCGGTCCCAGAGCGAAGCCCAGGTCCTGGGCGCCGAGACGGTCGAGGCGCCGCCCGGCCACTTCCGCCAGCGCGCGAATGCCCGGCCGGCAGCGGCCGGTGCGCATGCGGGCGAGCCCCTGATGCACGAGCACCCGATTGTTCCGGTCCAGCGGCACCACGTCCGCCACCGTCCCCAGGGCCACCAGGTCCAGCCACTCGGCGAGATTGGGCGCGCCCCGCTGCTCGAACCAGCCGTCGGCCCGAAGCCGCGCCCGCACCAGGCTCATGACGTAGTAGATGACCCCGACCCCGGCCAGCGCCTTGCTGGCGAAGCTGCAGCCAGGCACGTTCGGGTTCACCAGCGCCAGTGCATCCGGAAGCTGCCGGCCCGGCAGGTGATGGTCGGTGACGACGACGTCCATGCCGGCGGCGTTGGCTGCCGCCACGCCGTCCACGCTGGACACCCCGTTGTCGACGGTGATCAGAAGTCCCGGGCGGCGCGAGGCTGCGAGCGCCACGATCTCCGGCGACAGCCCGTACCCGAACTCGAAGCGGTTGGGCACCAGGAAATCCACGTCGGCGGCCCCGAAAGCACGGAGCAGCGACACCGCCAGCGCCACCGAAGTGGCGCCGTCGGCATCGAAATCGCCCACGAGCAGGATCTTCTCTCCGGTTTGCACGGCTGCGGCCACACGCTCTGCGGCACGCTCGCCGTCCCCGAGTCCGGTCGGCGGCAGCAGCGCCTTGAGCGAGCGGTCGAGCTCTTCAGGTGCCGTCACGCCGCGGGCCGCGTAGATACGGCGCATCAGGGGCGGCACGGAATCCAGCGCGCGAGCCGCGCCCGTCACCGGCCGCACCTCGATGCGCGGCTCAGTCATCGGCCAGGTCTTCGACCCTGATTCGGGTGATGTCGCCCACCACCTCCGACAACGCCTGCACCTCGGTGAGCGCGTGGTTCATGATCCGCTCCGTCACCCGCTGAGTGACGATGACGATGGGCACCCACGCTTGCTGATTCTCCGCGTGGATGGCCTCCGCCCGCTGCACCGCGGATTCGATGCTGATGTTGTGCTCGCTCAGAATGGTGGCCACGCGCGCGAACACCCCCGGACGGTCCAACGACGGAATGCGCAGATAATACGCACTCTCGCACTCGGTGATCGGCACCACCTCGAGCCCGTCGCCGTCGCCCGGCTCGGGGAGCAGCGCCTTGCCCCGGGCGATTTCCATGAGATCGGCGACCACCGCGGATGCCGTGGGCAACTCGCCCGCGCCGGCGCCGTAATACAGGGTGTCCCCGGCCGCGTGGCCGTGCACCACCACCGCGTTCATCACGCCCTGCACGTTCGCGAGCAGGCGGTGCTCGGGAATCAGGGTCGGATGCACCCGTACCTCCACGCCGCGCTCCGTGCGCCGGGCGATCCCGAGGTGCTTGATGCGGTAGCCCAGCTCCCGCGCATACGCCACATCCTCGAGCCTGACGCGGCTGATGCCCTCGGTGTAGACCTCGGAGAAGCGGAAGTCCATGCCGAACGCCAGGGCCGCGAGGATGGTGAGCTTGTGCGCGGCGTCGATTCCCTCGATGTCGAACGTGGGATCCGCTTCGGCGTAGCCCAGTCGCTGCGCCTCCGCCAGCGCGGCATCGAAATCCTCGCCCTCGTCCGCCATCGCCGTGAGGATGTAGTTCGAGGTGCCGTTGATGATGCCCGCCAGCCACTGCAGGTCGTTGGCAGCCAGCCCTCGCGTGAGGGCGCTGATGATCGGAATGCCACCCGCCACCGCGGCTTCGAAGCACAGCGGCACCCCCAGCCGGCGCGCCCGCTCGAACAGCTCGTCGCCGTGCAGCGCCACAACGGCCTTGTTGGCGGTGACCACGGGCTTGCCCGCCTCGATGGCGGCATTGAGCAGCTCGAGCGCCTGATCCTCGCCGCCAATCAGCTCCACCACCACGTCGACGTCCGCTGCACCGGGCAGCGTACGCACGTCGTCGGAGAATTCGGCGTTGCCGAGGTGCGCTTCCGGACGCAGCCGCCGGCTGGCGACCCGGGTGACCACCACCGGCCGACCCGCACGCCGGGCAATGCTCTCGGCGCTTTCCTCGAGAATCCTCAACACCCCCTGGGCCACGGTGCCCAGGCCGCATATCCCTACCCGCAATGGCTCCAAAACCGCTCCTCGCAAAAGCGATGCATGTAAAGCCGGCAATGGTACGGGCCCAGCGGGGAGCTGTCAGCCAGGAGTAGCCGTCAGCCATCAGCGGTCGGCTCTCAGCCGGAGGAGCCGCCTTGGCGCAATCCGCGATGATGGGTTTGCTGACGGGCCGGTCCAGTACCGGCCACGCCGAATTCCGGAAGGGCCCTCCGGCTGAAAGCTGATGGCTGACGGCTGACCCCTTTATCCCCTCGGATGATGGCTGCGATGCAGCGCCTGCAGGCGCGCTTGCGCGACGTGGGTATAGATCTGCGTGGTGGACAAGTCCGCGTGGCCGAGCATCATCTGCACGGCCCGGAGGTCCGCGCCATGATTCAGCAGGTGGGTGGCGAACGCGTGCCGCAGGGTGTGTGGCGATATGTCGCTACGGATACCCGCCTTGCGCGCGTAGCGCTTCACCGCATGCCAGAAGGTCTGGCGAGTCATGGCGCGGCCGCGGCGGCTGGGGAACAGCGCCGGGGAGGCATTGCCCCGGACCAGTACCGGGCGAGCCTCGGCCAGATAGCGTTCGATCCAGTGCAATGCCTCGTGGCCCACGGGCACGAGCCGGTCGCGGCCACCCTTGCCGGTTACCCGCACCACCCCCTGGCGCTGGTTCAGCGAGAGCACGGCGAGCCCCACCAGCTCGGAGATGCGCAGGCCCGTGGCGTACAGAAGCTCGAGCATGGCCCGGTCGCGCAGCCCCACCGGCTCGTCCACGCATGGTGCGGCCAGCAGCGCCGTCACCTCACGTTCCGAGAGAGCGCCGGGCAGACTACGGCCGAGCTTGGGCAGATCCAGCTCCGCGCTGGGGTCCACGGCCAACCGGCCCTTACGCACCTGATGACGATAGAAGCCCTTGACGCAGGAAAGCCACCGGGCCGACGAGCGGGTACGATAGCCCGCGCGAAACCGCTGCGCCACACACTCGAGCAGCGTACCCTGAGTGGCGTCGAGCAGGGGCCGGTCCAGCCCCCGGGCGAGTTGCTCGAGATCACGCCGGTAAGCCGCGAGGGTATTGGCGGAGAGGCCGCGTTCCAGCCAGATCTCGTCGAGGTAGCCGTCGATGGCCGCGCGCGACTCGGTGGGGATCGACGTGTTGCCCGACTCGGGTGCCAAGGCAGCGTGCCTACCGGGCCGCGGACCGCGCGCGGCCCGGTACGATCACTCAGACTTTCTCTTTGATCCGCGCCGCGCGACCGGAGAGCTGACGCAGGTAGTAGAGTTTCGCCTGCCGTACGTCGCCCCGGCGCTTCACCTCGACGGAAGCAATCAGCGGGCTGTGAAGCTGAAACGTCCGCTCCACACCCACGCCGTGGGAGACTTTGCGCAGCGTGAAGGCCGAATTGATCCCGCGGTTGCGGCGCCCGATCACCACGCCTTCGAATGCCTGCAGGCGCTCGCGGTTGCCTTCCCGCACCTTGACCTGAACCACCACGGTATCGCCGGGGCCGAACTCCGGCACCTCGGCCTTCTGCTGCTCGCTCTCGAGCGCTTCGATCACTTTGTTCCTGCGCACGTCGTGTTCCTCGCCTTCTGTGTTGGTCGCGTGAGAGCGAACTCGGGCACGGCGCCGCTCTCGCGATTGGGGGTCGCTCCTACGTCGGGCGTCGCAGCATGTCTGCCAGCAGCGCCCGGTCTTCATCCGACAACTCGCGGCGCACCAGCATGTCCGGCCGCCGCCGCCAGGTTCGCCACAACGCCTGCTGGCGGCGCCAGCGCTTCACGGCCGCATGATCACCCGAGAGCAACTCGGCCGGCACCGTACGGCCGGCCGCAGTTTCCGGGCGCGTATAGTGCGGGTAATCGAGCAAACCATCAAGGTGCGACTCTTCCATCGGCGACGCCGCGTTGCCCAGCGTGCCCGGCAGACAGCGGGACACCGCATCCATCAGCACCATGGCGGGAAGCTCCCCGCCGGTGAGCACGTAATCGCCGATGGAAATCTCGTCGTCCACCGCCGCCTCGACAACCCGCTCGTCGATTCCCTCGTATCGCCCCGCCACCACAATCAGCGCCGGGTCGCGGGCCAGTTCCCGAACCGCGGCCTGATCCAGCCGCCTGCCCTGGGGCGACAGGTGAATCACCCGCGGCGGCTGCCCACCGCCTGCCGCGGCGCGAACGTCCCAGGCTGCCTTCGCCGCTTCGATGGCAGCCAGCAGCGGCTCCACCATCATCACCATGCCCGGGCCACCGCCGTACGGCCGATCGTCCACGGTCCGGTGGCGGTCACGGGTGAAGTCGCGCGGGTTGAACACCTCCACCGTCATGACCTGCCGCTGCACCGCGCGGCCGAAGACCCCGGATTCCGTGGCGGTGCGGAACATCTCCGGGAACAGACTGACGACGCCCCACCACATCAAACCGGCTCCTGCCAATCGACCCGGATGCTCCGGGCTTCCAGCTCCACGTCGACGACGAAAGGATCGACGAAGGGAATGAGCACCTCGCGGGAACCGCCGCGGACCACCAGCACGTCGTGGGCCCCGGTCTCCAGCAGGTGATCCACCACACCCAGCACTTCGCCGGATGCGTTCGTCACCGTCATCCCCATGAGATCACGCCAGTAGAATTCCCGCCCGGGCTCCGGCTCCGGCAGGGCCCGCCGCGGAACGGCAATGAGCAGCCCCTTGAGCGCCTGGGCCCGATCGCGGTCGTCCACTCCGCGGATGCGGGCGACGAACTCGTGTCGGTGCGGCCGCACGGATTCCACCTCCACCGCCTCGAACCGGCTGCCGTCGCCGAGCAACCAGGGACGATAGTGGCGGATGTTCTCGGGGGGAACGGTTGAAGACGTGATGCGCACCATGCCCGTGACTCCATAGGCGTCGCCGACACGGCCGACCACCACGGGCTCCGGGCCGGCCTCAGCCACGGGGCACGCAGCGCCTGGGGATTACTCCGCGGCCGCCGGCTGCGCCGCCCGCTTGCGCGCGGTATCGAGCAGCTTCTGCACCCGCTCCGAGGGACGCGCGCCCACGGAAATCCAGTAGTCCGCACGCTCGACGTCCAGACGCAGCTCCTCTTCACCGCCCCGGGCCACGGGATTGTAGAACCCGAGCCGTTCCACGAAGCGGCCGTCACGGCCCGCGGCGCGCTCCGCCACGGTGATGTGATAGAACGGATTCTTCTTGGATCCGTGCCGTGCGAGGCGAATCGTGACCATCTGGTTACCCTGAATCGAAAGGCGCGGTATTGTAAAGCAAGGGCTTGCACATGCAAGCCCGAGCGTGGTCTCAGCGCGGCGGCCCCGGCGGCCTCCGCATCCCCTGCATGCCGCGCATCATCTTTTCCATGCCCCCTTTGCGGGTGACCTTCTTCATCATCTTCTGCATCTGCTTGTGCTGCTTGAGCACACGGTTCACGTCCGGCACCTGCACGCCGGCACCGCGGGCGATCCGCTGCTTGCGGGAGCCGTTGATGACGTCGGGAAAACGCCGCTCGTGCGGGGTCATGGAATCGATCACCACGGACATACGCTTGAACATGCCGTCGTCGAGCTGGGCCTGGGCCTCCGGCGGCAACTGGCCCATGCCGGGCAGCTTCTCCATCATGCTGCCGACGCCGCCCATGTTGGTCATCTGCTGGAGCTGGTCCCGGAAGTCCTCGAGGTCGAACTTCCGTCCCTTCTTCATCTTACGCGCCAGCTTTTCCGCCTTCTGGCGGTCGACTTTGCGTTCCGCTTCCTCGATGAGCGACAACACGTCCCCCATCCCGAGGATCCGCGACGCCAGGCGATCCGGATAGAAAGGCTCGAGGGCGTCCGTCTTCTCGCCCATGCCGATGAACTTGATGGGCTTGCCGGTCACGGAGCGCACCGACAATGCCGCCCCGCCACGGGCGTCGCCGTCCGCCTTGGCGAGGACCACGCCGGTGAGGTTGAGGGCGTCGTTGAACGCCTTGGCCGTATTGGCCGCGTCCTGACCCGTCATGGCATCCACCACGAACAGGGTCTCGATGGGATCGAGCCGGTCCTGCAAGGCGCGGATCTCGGTCATCATCTGCTCGTCGATGGCCAGCCGGCCAGCCGTGTCCACCAGCAGCACGTCCGCGAACTGGGTGTTCGCCTCCTGAACCGCGCGGTCGGCGATGGCCGCGGGATCCTCGTCGCTGGCGGAGGCCACGAAGTACGCGCCGACCTCCCCCGCCAGGGTCTCGAGCTGATCGATGGCGGCGGGGCGGTACACGTCGGTGCTCACCACCGCCACCTTCTTTTTCTCGCGTTCCTTCAGTAGCCGGGCGAGCTTCGCCACCGTGGTGGTTTTGCCCGCCCCCTGCAGCCCGGCCATGAGCACGATGGCCGGCGGCCGGGTATTCAGGTTCAGGGCGTCATTGGTCTCACCCATGACCCGGACGAGCTCTTCGTGGACGATCTTGACGAAGGCCTCGCCGGGGTTGAGAGAGGTATCCACCACCTGCCCGATGGCCCGCTGCTTGACCTGATCGATGAACGTTTTCACGACCGGCAGCGCCACGTCCGCCTCGAGCAGCGCCATGCGCACGTCCCGCAGGGCGTCGCTGACGTTCTCGTCGGTCAGGCGCGCCTTGCCCGTCAGGCCGCGCAGGGTATGTGTGAGCTTCTCGGAAAGGCTATCGAACATGGCAGGATCCGCGGATTGGGCGCATTGACGGACATTATACCGCCCATCCCCCCGGGCCTTCACGCCCCTCGCGCCATATGCCACACTCCGTGGCTCACCTTGAGAGACCGATTCCCGGATGGCAGTCCACTGATGGCGTCGACCTTATCCGGCCTGGCGACGCTTTCCGGCGTCGGGGCCGCAACGCTCTACGCGCTGGGCGCCGCTCTGCAGATTGCGAAACTCTCGCGCCAGCGGACCCTGGGCCACGGCATGCTGGTCGCCCTCACGCTTCCGGCCCTGGTGCTCCATGCCGCAGTCACCTACCAGCAGGTGAATACCGCGGAAGGGATCTACCTGGGGCTTTTCACCGCCGCGAGTCTGATCACCCTGGTCATGGTGCTGTTCGTGCTCCTGGCCTCGGTGCGGCTGCCGGTGCACAACCTGCTGGTGCTCGTGCTGCCGGCGGCGGCCGCCGCGGTGGCCGGCAGCCTACTCGTGGACACGGGTTTCCAGAGCCGCCGCTCCCTCTCCCCCGCCCTCGGGGTGCACATCCTGTTCTCGGTATTCGCCTACAGCGTGCTGTTCATGGCCGCCTGCCAGTCGCTGCTCCTCGCCTACCAGGAGCACACGTTGAAGCGCCGCAACTCCATCGCGTTGCTGCGACTGCTGCCGCCGCTGGAGACCATGGAAGCGCTGCTGTTCACGCTTCTCTGGACCGGCGTGCTGGCACTGACGGCCGCGATCGCCACGGGTTTCGTGTTCCTCGAGGACATGTTCGCCCAGCACGTGGTGCACCACACGGTACTGGCCATGGCGTCGTGGCTGCTCTACACGGTGTTGCTGGCCGGGCGGCATTTCCTCGGCTGGCGCTCGAGCACCGCCACCTACTGGACCCTCATCGCGTTCTCGCTGCTGGTTCTCGGCTATTTCGGCAGCAAGTTCGTCATGGAGATCCTCCTCGAGCGCGCATGAACCTCGCCGACCTGTCTTCGCAGACGCTGTTCCTCATCGTCGTGGTGCTTGTGCTGCTGTCGGCATACTTCTCCAGCTCCGAGACGGCCATGGTGGCGCTGAACCGCTACCGCCTGCGGCATCTGGTGAAGGAAGGGCATCGCGGTGCCGGCAAGGCCGACCGTCTGCTGCAGCGCCCGGACCGCCTGCTCGGCGTGATCCTCATCGGCAACAATCTGGTAAACTTCACCGCCGCCAGCGTCGCCACCGTCCTCGGCATTCGTCTGCTCGGCGACACCGGGGTGATGCTCGCGCCGGTGGTCATCACCCTCGTGTTCCTGATCTTCGCCGAGGTGGCGCCCAAGACGGTGGCAGCCCAGCGTCCGGAACAGATCGCCTTCCCCAGCGCCTACGTCCTCGAGCCCCTGCTGAAGCTCCTGTATCCGGGAGTCGTGTTCATCAACAGCTTCTCGAACCTGCTGGTGCGGCCGTTTCTGCCCCGCTCCGAGGACGAGTCCCGGCACCGCGACACGCTGACCCCCGACGAGCTGCGCACCGTGGTCAACGAGGGCGTGGTGATGCCCGAGCAGGGCCAGAGCATGATGCTCAGCATTCTCGACCTCGAAAAGGTCACCGTGGACGACATCATGGTCCCGCGGGCCGAGATCGTCGGCATCGACATCGAGGACGACATGAGCGACATACTGAGTCTGCTCGCGTCGAGCCAGCACACGCGGCTGCCGGTGTACAAAGAGGACATCGACAGTATCATCGGCGTCCTCCACCTGCGCCGGGTAGCACGCTTTCTCAGCGGCTCCGAAATCACCCGGGCCGACTTGCTGCAGCTCACCGAGGAACCTTACTACGTGCCCGAGGCTACCCCGCTGCACACCCAGCTCATCAACTTCCAGAAAGAGAAGAAGCGCATCGCGCTGGTGGTGAACGAGTATGGTGACGTGCGCGGCATCGTCACGCTGGAGGACATCCTCGAAGAGATCGTCGGCGAATTCACGACCGATTTCGCCGCCAACATCCCGGAGATTCATCCCCAGGCGGACGGCTCCTACGTGATCGACGGGCTGGCGGTGCTCCGCGACATCAACCGGGCGCTGGGGTGGGAGCTACCCACCCACGGGCCCAAGACGTTGAACGGCCTGGTTCTCGAGTATCTAGAGACCCTGCCCGAGAGCAACCTGTGCCTGCGGATCGACGACTACCTGATCGAGACGCTGCAGATCAAGGACAACGTCATCCGCAACCTCAAGATCACCCGCGCCAGCGACGATTCATCGCCGACATGATGGCGTTGAACGAGGCGGTGATCGTGTTGCGCGACAGCCCCATGCCGTAGCAGCGGCCGCCCGCCGCCTCGTCGATGGCCACCACGCACATCGCCTGGGCGTCCTTTCCGGAACCCATGGAATGCTCGTGGTAGTCGATGACGTTGAGCGGCTCGTTCAGCGTTTCCACCAGTCCGTTCACGAACGCCTCGATGGGACCGGACCCCTCGCCGTCGATGGTCATGGTCTGCTCGGACACCTCCACCCGCGCGACGCAGCGCTGATCGGCGTTGCGGCCGGGGAGCAGATCGAAGTCCTGCAGCCGGTACGGACCCGTCTCCACCACGTACTCCGCGAACAGCGCGTCGAAGATCTCGTCGTTCTTGACCTCGCGATTCAACGTCTCGGTGAGCCGCTGCACGACCTTGCTGAACTCCACCAGCATGTCCCGGGGCAACGAGATGTCGTAGACCTGCTCGAGCACGAAGCCGATGCCGCCTTTCCCCGACTGGCTGTTGACCCGCACGCTCTCTTTGTACGACGAGCCCACGTCGGAAGGGTCGATGGGCAGATACGGCACTTCCCAGCGGTCGTGGTCCACCTTCGACATGCCCTTTTTGATGGCGTCCTGATGCGAGCCGGAGAATGCGGTGAACACCAGCTCCCCCGCGTAGGGATGCCGCGGGTGCACCGGCAGCTTGGTGACCTCCTCGGCCAGCGCGCGGATCCGCGGCATGTCGCTCAGATCGAGCTCCGGGTCGACCCCCTGGCTGAACAGGTTCATGGCCATGGTGACGATGTCGCAGTTGCCGGTGCGCTCGCCATTGCCGAACAGCGTGCCTTCCACCCGCTCGGCGCCGGCCATGAGCGCGAGCTCGGTGGCGGCCACGCCGGTGCCACGGTCATTGTGGGTGTGCAGGCTGACGATGGCGCTGTCGCGACGCGGAAAGTTCCGGCAGAACCATTCGATCTGATCCGCGTAGACGTTCGGCGTCGCCATCTCGACAGTGGACGGCAGGTTGACGATCATCGGCCGATCCGGCGTGGCGCCCCATTCGTCCGCCACCGCCGTGCAGATATCCACAGCGAAGTCCAGCTCCGTGCCAGTGAAGCTCTCCGGCGAGTACTGGAACGTGATGTCGGAATCGAGCGCCTTCAGTCCTTCCTTGACCACCCGGGTCCCCTCCACGGCGAGGTCGATGATGCCGTCACGGCCCATACCGAATACCACCCGCCGCTGCAGCTCCGAGGTGGAGTTGTAGAGGTGGAAGATGGTCCTCGGGGCGCCCTGGAGCGCCTCCACCGTGCGCTCGATGAGCTCCGGACGCGCCTGGCACAGCACCTGGATGGCCACGCCCTCGGGAATCCGGTCCTCGTCGATGATCCGGCGGATGAAATCGAAATCGAGCTGCGATGCCGCCGGAAAACCCACCTCGATCTCGGAGAAGCCGATGTCGAGCAACAGCTCCCAGAGCTTCAGCTTCTCTTCCACGCTCATGGGGTCGATCAGGGCCTGGTTGCCGTCCCGCAGATCGACGCTGCACCAGCGCGGCGCCCGCTCGATGACCCGGCTGGGCCAGCGGCGGTCGTGCAGGGCTACCGGCTCGAACCGGCGGTACTTGTGAAATGGCATCTTCCGGGCCCCGCGACTGTGGCTCGGGGTACCTGTCTGCTCGCTCATGACGATCCTCGCGTCAACGATGCCGCGGACATGCGCGTCCGCGGCGATGGATTTGGTGATGACGGGGTGGGCAGCACGCCCTGGGGAGACAAATAGACGCCGGCTACGCCGGCAGTCGCAGCGATGCGAGTAGAAGCTCGAGTTGTGCGGACCGGTGCGTCACGCGATGCGCCACTGCGATGGAAAGAGGGTTGCGACTATAACCAGAGCCTGCGCCGTTGCCAACCCCTCAATCGAGCTCGACCCGAACCGCGTCGGCGGCAGCCCGGGCCCGCGTCCGGGCACCATCGACGTCCTCCCCCAGCGCCAGGGTCACGCCCATGCGGCGCTCACCACGAACCTCCGGCTTGCCGAACAACCGGATCTGGGTATCCGGCGCCGCCAGCGCCCGATCCAGATCACCGAACCGCACCCGCGCGGAGTCGCCCGGGACCACCAGGGCCGCCGACGCCGCCGGCCCCCGGCTTCGAATGTTGGGCACCGGCAGGCCGAGTATCGCCCGCGCGTGCAGCGCGAACTCCGAGAGATCCTGACTGATCAAGGTCACCAGGCCGGTATCGTGGGGACGCGGGCTCACCTCGCTGAAGTAGACCTCGTCGCCGCGCACCAGGAACTCGACGCCGAATACGCCGAAGCCACCCAGCGCAGCGGTCACCACTTCGGCCACCCGGCGGCACTCGTCGAGCACGGCTTTTGCCATGGGGTGGGGCTGCCACGACTCGCGGTAGTCGCCCTTCTCCTGCAGGTGGCCGACGGGCTCGCAGAACGACGTGCCCCCCGCGTGTCGGACCGTGAGCAGCGTGATCTCGTAATCGAACGGTACCAGGCGCTCCACGATCACCCGGCCGGCGCCGGCTCGTCCGCCCTGACGCGCATACTGCCACGCCAGATCCGCGGCCCGGGGGTTGCGCACCGTGGTCTGCCCCTTTCCCGAGGAGCTCATGACCGGCTTCACCACACAGGGCAGGCCCACCGCTTCGAGGGCGTTGCGGTATTCCGCCTCCGTGTCGGCGAAGCGGTAGGCGGATGTGCGCACCCCCAGCTCCTCTGCAGCCAGTCTTCGGATGCCCTCGCGGTCCATGGTGAGGCGAACCGCCCGGGCCGTCGGAACCACCACGTGCCCCTCGGCTGCCAGCTCCACCAGGGTGGGCGTGGCGATGGCTTCGATCTCCGGTACCACGAGCTGCGGGCGCTCGGCTTCGATGACCCGGCGCAGCGCGGCGCCATCGAGCATGTCGAGAACGTGGCTGCGATGGGCCACCTGCATGGCAGGGGCGTTCGCGTAGCGATCCACGGCCACGACCTCCACCCCCAGTCGCTGCAGCTCGATGGTGATCTCTTTTCCCAGCTCACCGCTACCGAGCAGCAGGACGCGGGTGGCGGTGGCGGACAGCGGCGTGCCGATGGTCGGGCTCACGAAGCCGGATCCGCCGCATCCTGAACACGCAGGCCGGCGCGATAGCGACGCGCGTTCTCCACGTAGTGATCGGCGGACACCCGCAGCCCGGCCACTTCGTCGTCGGTCAGCCCGCGCACCACTTTTCCCGGCGCGCCCAGCACCATGGAGTTGTCAGGAATCTCTTTGCCTTCGGTGACGAGGGCGTTGGCGCCGATGAGACAGTTGCGCCCGATTTTGGCACCGTTCAACACCACGGCGCCGATTCCGATCAAGCTGTTGTCTCCGATCTCGCAGCCGTGCAGCATGACCTTGTGGCCGATGGTGACGCTCTTCCCGATCACCAGCGGATAGCCCGGATCCGTATGCAGTACCGACCCGTCTTGCACATTCGATCCTTCGCCCACGGTAATGAGCTCGTTGTCGCCCCGCAGCACCGCGTTGTACCAGACGCTGGCACGATCCCGCAGCAGCACCGAGCCGAGCACGATCGCATTCTCCGCCACCCAGTGCTCGCCCTCGGCGCGAACCCGTCTGTCTTCCAATTGCAAAAGCACGTTGCGCCCCTCGTTCTGCGACGGCCCCTCGCGGGCCTACATATCCGTTACAGCGCGGCCATGTTCACGCCGCGTAACACCGGGGCATAGTACTCGTGGGGAAGGAGCAATCCAAACGCCACCCAGGCGGCACCGCCAGGCCATCCGGATGAACAAGCGACTGCCGGCATTCGACGTGCTCGTGGACATGGCCCGCAACGACCCCCAGGGGCTCGAGGCGCTGCGGCGATCGCTCACCGACGCGGTGATCGCCGATGCCAGCAACGAACTGACGCGCCGGCGCCTCGCGGGGCTGCAGTTTCGCATCGACATGGAGCGCCGCCGCGCCCGGACACCGCTCGCCGCCGCCATCCGCATCTCCGAGATGATGTGCCGCTCCCTCGCCGACCTGCAGCGCTGCATGGTGGAACCGGTGCCCCCGCAGGCGGCGGACGCCGCGGCCGCCGCGCACCCCGGCTGTCGGGTGGTCCCGCTCCGCCCCCCGGCCAAGAGGTGATCCCGTCCACGGCCGTGAGCGACGGGTTACAATGACCACCATGAAGTACTGCAGCGCCTGCGGCCAGGCCGTGGCCTATCGCGTGCCCTCCGGTGACGACCGGGAACGTTACGTGTGTGATCACTGCGACACCATCCACTACCAGAACCCCCGGGTGGTCACCGGTTGTCTGGTCACCTGGGAAGACCGGGTACTGCTGTGCAAGCGGGCCATCGCGCCACGCCGCGGATTCTGGACCCTGCCCGCCGGGTTTCTGGAGAACGGCGAGTCGACGGAAGCCGGCGCGGTGCGGGAGACCTGGGAGGAAGCGCGCGCGGACGTGATCCTGGACGATCTCTATACCCTTTTCAGCCTGCCCCACATCTCGCAGATCTACATGTTCTATCGGGCGCGGCTCGAGCGGCGGGCGTTCGCGGCGGGCGACGAATCCCAGGCGGTGGAGCTGTTCCGGGAGGCCGACGTCCCCTGGGACGAGCTGGCGTTCCCGGTGGTGAAAGAGACCCTCGAGCACTTTTTTCACGACCGCCGCCGCAAGGACTTCCGCATCCGTACCCGCACCCTGGTCGTGGACCCGGCGAGACGCCGGGGCTGGGGCTGAGCGTCAGACCGTGGCGCCGGCCAGGCCCCAGCACACGGCGATGAGCGCAGCCGCGAGCGTACCGCCCAGCCATTGCCCCCGCGTGCCCAGGCGCCAAAGATCCATGCCGGCCGCCGCCACGCCCAGCACCAGCCCCGAGGCGAAGCCGGTGATGTGCGCCACCACATCGGTGTTGCCACCGCCGAAGCCGGTATAGACCAGCAGTGCGATTCCGGCGAACACGGGCGCGAAGCGCCGGCGCCAGCCCCAGCCCCGCAGGTAGCCCCGGCGCCAGACGAACGCCCCCACGAGGGCGAGCGCGGCGAAGGTGGCCGTGGAGGCGCCCACGGAGCGGAACACCTCCCCGCGAATTAGCGCATTGGCCCCATTGCCCACCGCGCCGCCGAGCAGCACCAGCAGCCAGCCGACCCCCGAGCCGAGATAGCGCCCGACGAAGAGCCCGAACACCGCGCCGAACAGGGAGTTCGCCACCAGGTGGTCCAGCCCCCCGTGTAGGGTGAGCGCGGTCACCGTCCGCCACCACTCCCCTTCGCGCACCAGCGCCGCATCCATGACCCCGATTTCCCGCCAGTCCCAGCCGAGCGCCGCCGAGGCCTCGAGGCTCGGCAACGCCCAGATCACCAGCAGGTATCCGAGGATGCCGAGCCAGCCGCTGTCGACGACCTCAGCCCGGGGCGGCGCCGCACGGGGGGAAGCATTCTCGCGCTCGTAAGTGTCGAGCTCGGCGCCGGCGGCGGGCGCATCCTCCACCGCGACCCACAGGCCCCATTCGCGCCCGTCGAACTCGATCCGGTGGCGTATGCCGAGCGCCTCCAGAACCAGCGCGGACTCCGCCAGCGTGGCGCACGAGCGCGCGTGACGGAGCCGGAGCGCAGTGTCGGTACCCATGGTGGCGCGGTCGTCAGTCGTGGAGCGCCACCTTGTCGTAGATCGCCGTCACCTGCTTGAAATCCACCACCACCGTGTGGGAGACGTGCTCCGCCTGATCGTGGAAGTGGTACTTGTAGCGCTTCTGCTCGTCGCCCTTGAGGAACGCATCGTACTCCCGTACCAGCTCCCGCACGTCACTCACCAGATCCTTGCTCCAGGTGGCGCGGTACGGCCCGAGCACGGCGCCCCCCTGCAGACAAATGGTGATGGTGTGGTTGGTAAGCCCCTTGTCTTCATTGGCCATCCGGGCATTTCTCCGAGGTGAGCCTGCCTTCGAGGATACCGCGTCGCCACGCCCCTGCGAATCTTCATGGGCGCTTCAGGCGCGCCCCGTTACGGTGGCCGTCATGAGGATCGCGCTGCTCACCGTGGGACTGGCCCTGGCGGTATCGGCGCCGCAGGCCGGGGCGGCGTTCCGCTGCGATACCGAGCTGGTGGAACGCGGCATGACGCCGCTGGAGGTCGCCGAACGCTGCGGGAGCCCGGTGTACGAGTTCGGCTGGATCGATCTCCGGGGGCCCGGGTCCTGGGTGCGCGTGGACGAATGGATCTACGAGCCGGGCCCCAACCGCTTCCGTCGCCTGCTCACGTTCGAGAACGGCCGACTGGTTCGAATCGAGATGCGGGCCAAACCCGCCAGGTCACGCGACGACGCCGCGGATTACTGACGTCATCCCACGGCAATCCGGGCGTTCCGGAACAGGCGAAGCCACGGCCCGTCCTCCCCCCAGGCCGGATCCCTCCAGGAATTGGTCAGCGCGCGAACGACCCGCTCCGGGTGGGGCATGGTCACCAGCACCCGGCCGTCCGCGGCACTCAGGCCCGCGAGTCCACCGGGGCTGCCGTTGGGGTTGGCCGGATAGCGTTCGGCAACGTGATGGTGATTGTCCACGTAGGTGAGCCATGCCTGATGCCCGTCGCGCTCCCGGAAATCCGCGGCTTCGGCCGCTCCGGCGAATTCCGCGCGTCCTTCGCCGTGGGCCACGGCGATGGGCACGACGCTGCCACCCATACCCGCGAGCCACGGCGAGCGCGCTTGGGCTTCGATGCGAACCAGCGAGGTCCGCCCCTCGAACTGCTCGGAGCGGTTGCGCACGAAGCGCGGCCACCGCTTCGCGCCCGGGATCAGGTCACACATGGTGGACAACATCTGACACCCGTTGCACACGCCCAACGCGAGGCGGTCTTCATCCTCGAAGAAGCGCGCGAACTGCTCGCGCACGGCCTCGTGGTACACCACGCTCTTGGCCCAGCCACCGCCCGCACCGAGCACGTCCCCGTAGGAAAAGCCGCCGCAGGCGGTCAACACGGGGAAGTCCAGCAACTTCGCGGCACCACTGAGCAGATCGCTCATGTGCACGTCCACGGGGTCGAAGCCCGCGCGCTCGAATGCCGCCGCCATCTCCATCTGACCGTTCACGCCTTGCTCCCGAAGCACGGCGACCCGCGGCCGGGCGCGTCCGACGAAAGGCGCGGCCACGTCCTCCGCAGGATCGAACGTCAATCGGCACGATAACCCCGGGTCTTCCTCGCCGATCCGTGCGTGCTCCTCGTCGGCGCACTCGGGGTCGTCCCGAAGACGCTGCATGTGATGACTGGTGCTCGCCCAGGTGGCCTGCAGCTCATCCCGGCGCCCGCGATAGAGCACCTTCCCGCCTGCGCGCACCACCAGATCGTGGTCCCGGCGCGGCGCGCCGATGTCCGTGCAGCGCAGACCGCCGAATGCCTCGACCACCCCGGGTACGTCCGCAGCGCGTACCTGCAGCACCGCGCCGAGCTCCTCGGCGAACAGGGCTGGAAGGGGCTCGCCGAGATTACCCACCTCGAGGTCCAGCCCGCAGCGGCCGGCAAACGCCATTTCCACCACGCACGCCAGCAACCCGCCATCCGAGCGGTCGTGATACGCCATGAGCCTGCCGGCCCGATTCTCGCTCTGCACCGCCTCGAAGAAGCGCCGCAGCGCCCCAGGATCATCCACATCCGGCGCTCGATCGCCGAGCTGCCCATAGCATTGGGCGAGCGCGCTACCGCCGAGACGGTTGCGGCCCGCTCCCAGATCCACGAGGAGCAGCCGGGTGTCACCCTGATCGAGGCGAAGCTGTGGCGTCAACGTGCGCGCTGCATCAGTCACGGGGGCGAAGGCGCTCACGATCAGGGTCATCGGCGACACCACCTCGCCGCCGTCCCAGCGTGTGCGCATGGACAGGCTGTCCTTACCCACGGGAATGGCGATACCCAACGCCGGGCACAGCTCCATCCCCACCGCGTGGACCGCGTCGAACAACGCCTGCTCCTCGGCGTTCTCGCCCACCGCCGCCATCCAGTTCGCCGACAGCACCACCCGGCCGAGCTCGGTCACCGGCGCGGCACAGAGGTTGGTCAACGCCTCGCCCACCGCCATGCGCGCCGAGGCCCGCGGGTCGATGAGCGCCAGCGGCGGCCGCTCCCCCATGGCACAGGCCTCGCCGGCGCGGGTCCGGTGGCCCGCCAGGGTCACCGCCACGTCCGCCACCGGCACCTGCCATGGCCCCACCATCTGCTCCCGGGCCACCAGGCCGGTGATGCTGCGGTCGCCGATGGTCACGAGAAACTGCTTGCTGGCCACCGCTGGAAACTGCAGCACCCGGGCCACGGCTTCCCCCAAGGGCGGGCCGCCGAGCTGCAATGGCGTGGTGGCGGGCGGCTCGCGCCGGAAACTGCGCTGCATCTGCGGCGGCTTGCCGAACAGCACCGACATGGGCAGGTCCACGGGGACGTTGTCGAAATGCGGATCGCGAACCTCGAGACGCGCCTCGGCGGTGGCCTCGCCGACCACCGCATACGGGCAGCGCTCGCGCTCGCAGATGGCGGCGAAATCCTCCATCAGCTCCGGCGCGACTCCGAGCACGTAGCGCTCCTGGGCCTCGTTGCACCAGATCTCCAGCGGCGACATGCCGGGATCAGCGTTGGGAATCTGCCGCAGGTCGAAGCGCCCACCCACGCCGGCGTCCTTCACCAGCTCCGGCAGCGCATTGGAGAGCCCTCCCGCGCCCACGTCGTGAATCAACCGGATCGGGTTGCCGTCGCCGCGCTCGCAGCAGGCGTCGATGACCTCCTGACAGCGCCGCTCCATCTCGGCGTTGTCCCGCTGCACCGAGGCGAAATCCAGGTCCGCCCCGCTCTCCCCCGACGCCATGCTCGAGGCGGCACCGCCGCCCAGGCCGATGAGCATGGCGGGGCCGCCGAGCACCACCAGGGTGGCGCCAGCAGGGAACGGCGCGGCGTTGACGTGCTCGTCACGAATGCTGCCCACGCCGCCGGCGATCATGACGGGCTTGTGATAGCCGCGAACCCGCCCCGGAGCCACCGGATCCGGCTGCTCGAAGGTGCGAAAATAGCCGGAGAGGACCGGGCGGCCGTACTCGTTGTTGTACGAGGCGGCGCCGATGGGGCCGTCCTGCATGACCTCGAGCGCGGAGACGATGCGCTCGGGTTTCCCGGTGCCGATCTCCCACGGCTGTGCCAGCCCCGGAATGTTCAGATGCGAGGTGGTGAAACCCGTCAGCCCCGCCTTCGGCTTGGAACCACGGCCCACCGCGCCTTCGTCCCGGATCTCGCCGCCGGCGCCCGTCGCGGCCCCCGGGTGGGGGGCGATGGCAGTGGGGTGATTGTGGGTCTCCACCTTCATGAGGATGTGGCTGGGCGCGGTCCGATAGCGATAGCGTCGGGAGTCGGGGTCGACACCGAATCGCTCCACCTGCGGGCCCGCGATCACCGCCGCATTGTCCGCGTATGCCGAGAGGATTCCGGCGCCGTTGATCTGGCGAAAACTGTTCCGGATCATTTCGAACAGGCTCGCCGGCGCGGCCCGGCCATCGATCTCCCATTCGGCGTTGAAAATCTTGTGACGGCAATGCTCGGAGTTCGCCTGGGCGAACATCATGAGCTCGACGTCGGTGGGGTCCCGCCCGAGGTCGGCGTAGGCCGCCGCCAGGTAATCGATCTCGTCCTCGGAAAGCGCGAGCCCAAGGGTGACATCCGCGCGCGCGAGCGCTTCGCGGCCTTGCGCGACCACCGGCACCGTAGCCAGCGGCTGTGGTTCCGCTTCGTCGAACACCGATGCCAGCGCCCGGTCATCCACCACCAGGCGCTGGGTCATACGGTCGTAGAGCATCCCCGGATCCACGCGCTCCGCCGCCCCCGACGCCATGTACCAGCGTATTCCACGCTCCACCCGAGTGACCTTCTCGAGCTCGCAGATATGAAAGATGTCGGTGGCCTTGCTGGACCATGGCGAGATCGTGCCCAGACGCGGCACCACGGTGCCGAGCAGATCACCGCTCTTCTCCGGCTGCTCGCGCAGCGGACCGTAGTGCAGCAGGTTCTCGCAGCGGGCGAGTTCCTCGCCGTCAAGGGGGGACGTCGCCGCCAGCAGGTGCACGTACTCCGCGTACAGAGGCTCGTCGCCGAGGCCGAGGGCCCGGCGCAGCTTCTCGAGCCTGAAGCGGGACAGCGCCGGAGGCCCTTTGAGAACTATGGGATCGGTCATGATTTCGTATCATCGGTTGTCGGATCGGCTTCCGGCCGCGGGCCGCGCCGATGGGCGAAGAAGCTTTTGAGCAACGTGGAAGAAGCCTCGGCCGAGATGCCCGATACAACGTCCACACGGTGATTCAGGGCCGGATTGTCGAGCGCGGCGGCCGTGCTGACCACCGCGCCGGAGCGAGGCTCACGCGCGCCGTAAATTAACGTTGCCACCCGGGCGTGTATCAGCGCCCCGGCGCACATGGTGCAAGGCTCCACGGTGACGTAGAGGCTCGCCCCGGGAAGCCGATAGTTGCCGAGACGGCGGGCGGCGTCCCGTATCGCGACGATCTCGGCATGGGCGGTGGGGTCACGGGCGGCGATGGGCTGGTTGCTGCCTTCCCCCACCACCCGGTCGTCCATCACCACCACTGCGCCCACGGGCACCTCGCCCACGGCTGCCGCCGTCTCGGCGAGCGCCAGAGCCCGCGCCATCCAGCGCCGGTGATCGGCGGCGGATACGCTCATTCCCACTCGATGGTGGCCGGCGGCTTGCTCGACACGTCGTACACCACCCGGGAAACGCCGGAGATCTCGTTGATGATCCGGTTCGAGACCCGCTCGATGAGCTCGTACGGCAGATGCGCCCAGCGCGCGGTCATGAAATCCACAGTCTCCACCGCACGCAGCGCCACCACGTCGGCGTAGCGGCGCGCATCGCCCACGACCCCCACCGACTTCACCGGCAGGTGCACGGCGAAGGCCTGGCTCACCTTCTCGTAGTAACCGCTCCGGCGCAGCTCCTCGAGGAATATGGCGTCGGCCTCGCGCAGGACGTCGGCCCGCTCCTTGGTCACTTCGCCGAGCACGCGCACTCCGAGGCCCGGCCCGGGAAACGGATGCCGGTACACCAGCTCGCGGGGTAGCCCCAGATGCAGGCCGATCTTGCGCACCTCGTCCTTGAACAGCTCTCGCAGCGGCTCCACCAGGGCGAGGTGCATGCGCTCGGGGAGGCCGCCCACGTTGTGGTGGGACTTGATCACGTGGGCCTTGCCGAACTTGCTCGCCGCGGACTCGATGACGTCCGGATAGATGGTCCCCTGCGCGAGCCAGCGTACGCCACTGATACGTTTGGCCTCGCGATCGAACACTTCGATGAAGGTATTGCCGATGATCCGGCGCTTGTCCTCGGGATCCTCGTGGCCGGCCAGGCGCATGAGGAACTCGGCCTCCGCGTCCACCACCACCAGGTTCAGGTTCAACGCATTCGAGGGCGCGAAGGCTGCCGCCACCTCGGCCCGCTCGTTCTTGCGCAGCAGACCGTTGTCGACGAACACGCACGTGAGCTGCTCACCGATGGCGCGGGACAGCAGCGCCGCCACCACGCTGGAGTCGACGCCGCCGGAAAGCCCCAGAACGACGCGCTCGTCGCCCACCTGCTCGCGTACGGCGGCCACGGCATCCTCGACGATGTTCGCCGGCGTCCACAGGCCCTCACACCCGCAGAGCTCGCGGGCGAAGTGGCCGAGGATGTCCTGGCCCTGGTCGGTGTGGGTCACCTCCGGATGAAACTGCACACCATAGAAACGCCGCTCGGCATCTTCCATGGCGGCGATGGGCGCCGACGCCGTGCGGGCGGTGACGGTGAAGCCCGGCGGCGGCTCCACCACCTTGTCGCCGTGGCTCATCCACACCGCGAGGTCCCCGCCGGCGCCGTCGTTCACCGCCGCGAGCAGCCGACTTTCCGGGGAGACCGCCACCACCGCGTGCCCGAACTCGTGGTGGCTCGACCCCGCGACGGAGCCGCCGAGCTGCGCCGCCAGTGCCTGCATGCCATAGCAGATGCCGAGCACGGGAACGCCGAGCTCGAACACCACGTCGGGCACCCTGGGCGTGTGCTCGAGGGTCACGCTCTCCGGGCCGCCGGAGAGGATCACACCACGAGGTGCCAGCGCACGGAGGAACGGCTCCGGTGCGTCGAAAGGGTGAATCTCGCAGTACACCCCCGCCTCTCGCACGCGCCGTGCGATGAGCTGGGTATATTGCGAGCCGAAGTCGACGATCAGAAGCTTCTGATCGTGGAGGTTGTCCACAGCGGCCACGTCAGTGCACTTAACTCAGGGGGTAGTTGGGGGCTTCTTTGGTGATCGACACGTCGTGGACGTGGCTTTCCACCATGCTCGCCGCACTCACCCGGACGAACTGCGGGCGCGTGCGCATGGTGGCGATGTCGGGGCTGCCGGTGTAGCCCATGGAGGCGCGTAGCCCGCCCATGAGCTGATGCACGATGGGGCTGATCGGGCCCCGGTACGGCACCCGCCCTTCGATGCCTTCCGGCACGAGCTTGCGGGAATCCTGCTCCGGCTCCTGGAAATAGCGGTCGCTGGAACCGTGGGTATCGCCCATGGCGCCCATGGAGCCCATCCCCCGGTACGCCTTGTAGGTGCGCCCCTGATACAGCTCCACCTCACCGGGGGCCTCATCGGTGCCGGCGAGCAGCCCGCCGACCATGACCACACTGGCGCCGGCAACGATGGCCTTGGCGATGTCACCGGAATAGCGGATCCCGCCATCGGCGATCACCGGAACGCCCTCCTCGTCCGCCACCGCGGCGGCCTCGGAAATGGCGGTGATCTGCGGCACACCGATGCCGGTGACCACCCGGGTGGTGCAGATCGAGCCGGGGCCGATGCCCACTTTGATGGCATCCACGCCGGTATCGATGAGCGCCCGGGCCCCATCACGGCTGGCGACGTTACCCGCCACCAGGTCGACGTCCGGATAGCGCTGCCGGACCCAGCGGATGCGCTCGAGAACGCGGCTGGAATGGCCATGCGCGGTATCCACCACCAGCACGTCGACGCCGGCCTCGACCAGGGCCGCCACTCGCTCCTCGGTGTCTTCCCCGGTGCCGACGCCGGCTCCAACCCGCAGCGAGCCATGCGGGTCCTTGCAGGCGTTGGGGAACGCCCGGGCCTTGTTGATGTCTTTCACGGTCACCATGCCGCGCAGAGCGAACGCGTCGTCCACCAGCAGGACTTTCTCGATGCGATGGCGATGCAGGATGTCGGTGATTTCCTCGAACGAGGCGTCTTCGCCGGCGGTGACCAGCTTCTCCCGGGGGGTCATGACGTCGCGGATCTTCGCATCCATGCGCCGCTCGAAGCGCACGTCCCGGCTGGTGATGATGCCCACCAGCGCGTCACCTTCCACCACCGGAACACCGGAGATCTTGTGCTCCATGGTGAGCTCCACCAGGTCGGCGACGGAGCGGTCCGGATGAATGGTGATGGGGTCGCGGATGATGCCGCTTTCGTACTTTTTCACCGCGCGCACTTCGCGCGCCTGAGCCTCGACGCTCATGTTCTTGTGCACGATGCCAATGCCGCCTTCCTGGGCCAGGGCGATGGCCAGGCGACCCTCGGTCACCGTGTCCATGGCGGCCGACATCAGCGGTATGTTCAATGTGATGTCGCGGGTCAGGCGGGTTTCCAGTGAAACCTCCGACGGCAGAACCTCGGAGAACGCCGGCTGGAGCAATACGTCGTCGAACGTGAGCGCGTCGTGAGCGATACGCAACATTGAGGACTCCGCAAAAGCAAGATTCTACCGGCGCCCCCCGATCATGTAAACTCGACGCCATGCTCGCCCAGTCGGAAACGCGACCCGTTCTCTCGGTCAGCGCGCTCGCCCGGGACGCCCGACTCCTCATCGAAGAGCATTTCCAGCTGGTGTGGGTACGAGGCGAGCTCTCGAACTTCCGTCGGCCCGGCTCGGGGCACTGGTATTTCACCCTCAAGGACGAGCAGGCGCAGCTACGCTGCGCCATGTTCGCCGGTCGCAACCGGGCGGTACGCTTCCGCCCCCAGGACGGTGCCGAGGTCATCGTCCGCGGCCGGGTCAGTCTCTACGAGCCGCGCGGCGACTTCCAGGTCATCGCCGAGCACATGGAACCCGCCGGCGAAGGCGCCCTGCGGGCCGCGTTCGAGGCCCTGAAAGAGCGACTGTCGGCCGAGGGGCTGTTCGACCCAGAGCGCAAGCGCGCGCTGCCCGTGCTGCCCCAGCGCCTGGCGGTGATCTCCTCCGCGAGCGGCGCGGCGCTGCGCGACGTGCTGCACGTGATCGAGCGCCGCTTCCCCGCGCTCGAGGTGATCCTGCTGCCGGTGGCCGTGCAGGGGGAGCAGGCCGAAGGTGACGTGCTCGCCGCCCTGGAACGGGTTCCGCAGCTGGATCCCGACGTGGTGCTGCTCACCCGTGGCGGCGGCTCGCTGGAAGATCTCTGGACGTTCAACACGGAGCGCGTGGCGCGGGCGGTAGCCGCCTGCCCGTTCCCCACCGTTTCGGCCGTCGGGCACCAGACGGACGTCACCATCACCGATTTCGCCGCCGACCACCGCGCGCCCACCCCGTCCGCCGGCGCCGAGCTCATCACCCCGGACCGTCGGGAGCTTCTCGGCTCGCTGACCGACATCGAAGCCCGTCTTGCCCGGGAGCTGCACGCCGACGTGCGCGGCCACCGGCGGCATCTGCAGCACCTGCGTGCCCGGCTCGTGGATCCGCGGCGGCGGCTGGCGCAGCAGATGCAGCGCGCCGACGAGCTGGACGAACGTCTTCGGCGCGCCACCGCGGCGCGCATTGATGCGCGCCACCGGCAACTGCACGCC
>JBMCWS010000035.1:0-23799 GCA_048621375.1 Pseudomonadota bacterium
TCCCCCCGCCGCGGGCGGTGCCAGGAGGCCACGCGCAGGAGCGTGAAGGGAACGCGCAGCCCGTAGGCGAGCTTGTCCACGACGATGCGGTCGCCCACCAGGATCGACGGCACCATGGAACCGGACGGCACCTGGTTCCAGTCCGCCACCGCGGACCGGAACACCAGCATCACGGCCAGGAATGCCACGAAACCGCGCCATTCGCGCCGGGGCTGCCATCGCCGCCCGGGCAAGCGCTCAGCTCCGGGACTGCTCGAAGCGCGCCTGCTCCTCGGCGCTGGCTTCGCGCTGGTATTTGGCTTTCCACTCGGCGTAGGGCATCCCGTACACACGCTCCCGCGCCGCCTCGTAGTCCATGTCGACCCCGGCCTCCTGGCACGCCGCGACATACCATTTCGAGAGGCAGTTGCGGCAGAAGCCGGCCAGGTTCATCAACTCGATGTTCTGCACGTCCTTGCGGGCGTCGAGGTGCTCGAGCAGGCGGCGGAACACGGCGGCTTCGATTTCCGTGCGCTGGGCATCATCCAGATCGCGTGGGTTCATGGGGCTCCTCCTGCTATGGTCGAACCGCTGTCCGGCGTCCCATTCTACCGCCAACGGGGCGGGGCGCTGTGCTTCAATGGTCATCATCCGGCAACCGGGAGGCGTGGCTGAAAGAGCCGCCATGGAAATCGTCGCCAGAGCCCACGTCGGCCGCCACCGCGAGCGCAACGAGGACAGCGTCGGCGTCGTGGTGGAGCGCGGGCTCGCGGTGCTCGCCGACGGCATGGGTGGGCTGGCGGACGGCGACGTGGCCAGCCGGGAGACGGTCGACTACGTTCTCGACGAGCTGCGCGTCCGGCAGCCCGGCCGCACGCGCCGTCTCGAGCCCGCGGTGCTGGAGGCGGCTCTGCGCGGCGCCAATCGCCACCTTCGCGAGGTGGCCCGGGAGCGCGGCGGGCTCATGGGCACCACGGCGGTGGTGGCGAGCCTGGACGACCAGGGCCGCTGCAGCCTCGCCTTCGCGGGGGATTCCCGCGCCTACGTGTACCGGGCAGGCCGGCTCGATCAGGTCTCCCGCGACCACAGCCTGGTACAGGAGATGGTGGAGCACGGCCAGCTCGATCCGGCGGCGGCCCGGGCATCCGCGATGCGCAACGTGATCACGCGCGCGGTCGGGCTGGAGGTCGAGCTGCAGCCCGAGCATCACGAGCTGGTGCTGGATTCGGAGGATCTGCTGGTGCTGTGCAGCGACGGCCTGTGGGACATGCTGGCGGAGGCCGAGATCGCCGGGCTCCTCGGTGCGCAGGGCCCGGCAGGCGGTCTGGCGGCCCGGGCCGATGCCCTGGTGGAGGCCGCCAATCGGGCCGGCGGCATGGACAACATCGCCGTCGTGCTGGCGCGGCCGTGAGGCGGCTTCAACCGCCCACGTGCCGCTCGCCCCGCTGCGCCGCCAGCGCCACCTGCCGGCGCCGCTCGCGAAACGCCGCGCGCTGTGCGTCGCTGACCTCATCCATACAGTGCGGGCAGCTCACTCCGACCTGGTACGCCGGGGACGCCGTGTCCTCGGGCGACAGCGGCCGACGGCAGGCGTAGCACTGCTCGAACGAGCCTTCGTCGAGGTCCGGGGTCACCGACACCCGCTGATCGAACACGAAGCATTCGCCCTGCCAGCGATTGTCCTGCGCCGCGACCGTTTCGAGATAGCGGAGAATGCCGCCCCGGAGCTGATAGACCGTCTCGAACCCCTGCTCGAGCAGCCAGGCCGAAGCCTTCTCGCAGCGGATGCCGCCGGTGCAGAACATGGCGATGCGGGGGTGCGAGGCCGGGTCGAGGTGGGTCCGCACGTAGTCCGGAAACTCCCGGAAGGTTCGCGTGCCGGGATCCACCGCGCCGGGAAACGAGCCGATGGCCACCTCGTAGCTGTTGCGGGTGTCCACCACCACGACCTCCGGATCGTCGAGGAGGTGGTTCCAGCGCGCGGCATCGACGTGCTCGCCGGTGCGCTCGGCCGGCGCGGCGTCCGGCTGCCCGAGGCGCACGATCTCCGGCTTGATCCGGACCTTGAGGCGGTGAAAGACCGGGTTGTCCGGCGCCGCGGCGGAGAAGCGGCAGGGCAGGCCCGCGAAGGCGTCGCCGGTGCCCGCGGGCCCGGCGCGCAGCCGCTCGGCGAACGCCTCCAGGGCCCGGGGCTCGCCGGTGAGCGTGCCGTTGATGCCCTCCCCGGCGAGCAGCACGGTACCGCGCAGATCCGCCGTGCGGGCGAGGGCTTCGAGCTCGGTGCGGAGCGCGTCCAGGTTCCGGAGCGGGACGAACCGGTAGAAGGTCATGACCGCGGCCATCAGGATGCTCCGGCGGCGCTTCCCGCGGCCTTGCCTCCCAGGCACGGCGGCGACATCGGCGCTTCCCCGAAGCGGGCGCGCCATTCTTCCTCGGTGTAGGTGTGAATCGCCAGGGCGTGCACCGGTCCGGCCAGCTCGTCGGCCAGGGCCGCGTTCACGAGCCGGTGACGGGCCAGCGGCCGCTTGCCCTCGAACTCGCCCGCCACCAGCACGACCTTGAAGTGGCTCTCGGAGCCCGGCGGCACGTTGTGGTTGCCGCTCTCGTTGACGACCGCCAGATGGGCCGGGTCGAAGCGCTCGGCCAGTTTCGTCTCGATGTTCTGCTGTACGCTCATGGCGTCATTATACGCTTCCCGTGCGGTGCGATCAGCGCTCGAGCAGGGGCGCGAGGTGGGGCCAGACGGTATCGAGCAGAATGTCCTGAGCCTCGGCCGTGGGATGAATGCCGTCGGCCTGCATGAGCCCCGGGGTGCGGGCCACGTCTTCGAGGAGCAGCGGCACCAGGGGGACCTCCCGCGCCCGGGCGACATCGGTGAACACCGCCGCGAACGCCTCGGCGTAGCGGGGACCGTAGTTGGGCGGAATCTGCATGCCCACCAGCAGCACCCGGCTGCCCGCCTCCCGGGCCAGGGTCACCATGCGCCGCAGGTTGTCGCGGATGCGCTCGACCGGATACCCGCGCAGCCCGTCGTTGCCGCCGAGCTCGATGATCACCACCTCCGGGTCGTGGGCGGCCAGGGCGTCGGGTAGCCGCGCGAGGCCGCCCGCCGTGGTGTCGCCGCTCACGCTGGCGTTCACCACCTGCCACGGCGGCTGGTGCTCGGTCAGCCGCGACTGTAGCTGGTGCACCCAGCCCTGTTCGCGTTGAATGCCGTATGCGGCGCTGATACTGTCGCCGAGCACCAGCACCGTCGCCTTTGCGCTGTCCGGCTCCTCGGCGCCGAGCGCCCCCGGACTCCAGGGCAGTGCGACGCAGATGAGCACACTGAGCAGCCCCGGCCGGGTCGAGCGCCGGCTGGGGCGGGGGCGCCGTCGCCGGGGCCACGGCCGGAGCTGCCGGAGTTGGAGCGAAGCGATAGCGATGAATCCCGTCATCCGAGCCCGAGGTGTGGACAAAGTCGTCTCCACCGCCGAAGGGCGGCTCACCATCTTGGCCGGCGTCGACCTCGAAATCAACGCAGGCGAGAGCGTGGCCGTGGTCGGCGCCTCCGGCTCTGGCAAGACCACCCTGCTGGGGATCCTCGCGGGTCTCGACCTGCCATCCGCCGGCACCGTGATTCTGGCCGGGGAAGAGCTCACCGCCATGGACGAGGAGCAGCGGGCCCGGTGGCGCGGCGCGCAGATGGGGTTCGTGTTCCAGACGTTCCAGCTCCTCGGCAGCCTCACGGCGCTCGAGAACGTCATGCTCCCCGCCGAGCTCCACGGTGAGGCGGATGCCCGGGAGCAGGCCCGGCGGCTGCTCGAGAAGGTCGGCCTCGGCGAGCGTACGGGCCATTACCCGCGTCAGCTCTCGGGCGGCGAGCAGCAGCGCGTGGCGATCGCCCGGGCGTTCGCGTCCCGCCCCAACGTGCTGTTCGCCGACGAGCCCACGGGCAACCTGGACACGGGCACCGGCGCCCGCGTCATCGAGCTGCTGTTCGACCTGAACGCCGAGTTCGGCACCACGCTGGTGCTGGTGACCCACGACGTGCGCCTGGCGGAGCGGTGCCAGCGGATGATTCGGCTCGAAGCCGGAAGGATCTGCGCGTGAAGCTCCCGCTGGTCCTGCGCCTGGCGTGGCGGGACTGGCGCAGCGGCGAGTTGGCGCTGCTGCTGGCGGCGTTGCTGGTGGCGGTGGCCAGCGTCACCGCGGTGGCGTTGCTCGTGGACCGGTTGCAGCAGGCACTGGTGACGGAATCGGCGGAGTTTCTGGCAGCGGATCGCTACATCGGCGGCAGCCGGCCGATTCCCGAGGCGTTTGCCGAGCGGGCCCGGGAGCGCGGGCTGGAGACGGCACGCACGCTGTCGTTCCCCACCATGGTCTACGGCGGCGGCGACCGCCATCAGCTCGTCGCGGTGAAGGCGGTGACGCCGGAGTATCCGTTGCGCGGCGAGCTGTCGGTGGCGGAGCGCCCGTTCGCACGCGGCACGCCCACCGGCGAGGTGCCGGCGTCGGGTGAGGTGTGGCTCGACGCGCGGCTGTTCCCCGCCCTGGACGTGGCGATCGGCGACAGTGTCGAGGTGGGGGTCGCGTCGCTGACCGTTTCCCGCGTTCTGGTCGCGGAGCCGGACCGGGGCGGCAGCATGTTCGATCTCGGGCCGCGGCTGCTCATGCGGCTGGACGACGTCCCCGCCACCGACGTGGTACAGCCGGGAAGCCGGCTCTCGTACCGGCTGCTCCTGAAAGGGCCCGATCACGAGCTTCAGGCCTTGCGCGAGGCGCTGCCCATCGAGCCCGACTTCCGCTGGCAGAGCATCCGCGACACCAGCCGCACCATCGGCGCCGCGCTGGATCGGGCCGAGAGCTATCTGCTGCTGGGGGGGCTGCTCGGGGTGCTGCTGGCGGGGGTGGCGGTAGCCCTTTCGGCCCATCGTTATGCGCGCCGCCATTACGACCACGTGGCCATCCTGAAGACCCTGGGCGCGACGCCGGGCGAGATACTGCGGGGCTTTCTGCTGCTGCTGGCGCTGGTGGGGGCAGCCGCCGCGGCCCTGGGGCTGGTGATCGGCAGCGCCCTGCATCTGGGGATGGTAGCGGTCCTGGGGCAGATGGTGCCGGTGTCGCTGCCCTGGCCGTCGCCGCGCCCCTTCCTGCTGGGCGCCGCCACCGGCCTCATCTGTGCGCTGGCCTTCGCCGTGCCGCCGCTGCTGCACCTGCACCGGGTCGCCCCCATGGTCGTGATCCGCCGCGACCTCGGCGCGGCGCCGGCGTCGGAGGTCGTCAGCTACGCGGCGGCCGGGGCCGGCTGCCTGGGCCTGCTGCTCTGGTACAGCAACAGCGTCTGGCTCACGCTCTGGACGCTGCTGTCGAGCGCGGCGGTTCTGGTGCTGTTCACCGCCCTGGGCCTGTTGCTGCTGCGCGGGGGACGGGCGCTGGGCATGCAGGCCGGCAGCGGCTGGCGCCTGGCCCTGGCGGGTCTGCAGCGGCGGCGCCGGGAGAACGTGGCGCAGATCATCATCTTCGGACTGGCGATCATGCTGCTGTTGATCCTGGTGCTGCTGCGCACGGCGTTGCTGGATCAGTGGCGGGCCCAGGTGCCGGAGGACGCGCCGAATCACTTCGTGGCGAACGTCACGGCGGAGCAGGTAGACGGTCTGTCGAGCCTGCTCGCCGAAGCCACCGACCACCAGGGCGGGCTGTATCCCATGGTGCGGGGGCGTATCACCGCCGTGGACGGCGTGGCCGTGGACGCCTGGGCGGACCGCCATCGGGCCGCCGGGGAGGAAGGCGCCGGCGACGGCCCGAGCCTGCGCTCGGAGCGCAATCTCACGTGGATGAGCGACGTTCCCGGCGACAACCGGGTGGTGGAAGGACAGTGGTGGGAGCGCGGCGACGACCGGGCGCTGGTGTCCGTGGAAGAGACGTACGCGCGCGAGCGGGGGCTGCGCGTCGGCCACCGGCTCACGTTCGACATAGCCGGGCGCACGGTCGAAGCCCGGATCGCCAATCTGCGCCGGGTGAGCTGGGAAAGCATGCGGCCGAACTTCTTCATCATCTTCTCACCCGGCGTGCTCGAGGATTATCCCGCCACCTACATGACCAGCTTCCACCTCGACCGGGACGAGAAGGCGTTTCTCAACCGCCTGCTGTCGGCTTATCCGACAGTCACCGTGATCGAGGTGGACGCCATCATCCGCCAGGTGCAGAGCATCATCACCCGGGTCAGCCAGGCGGTGGAGCTGGTGCTGGGGCTGGTGCTGGTGGCGGGCTGCCTGGTGCTGGTGGCGAGCATCCAGGCCAGCCGCGACGCGCGCATGCGTGAGCACGCGCTGGTGCGCGCCCTCGGCGGCTCCCGCCGCCTCATCGCCGGCTCCCTGGCGGCAGAGTTCGCGCTGCTCGGTCTGTTCTCGGGCGTGGTGGCGGCGGTGGGCGCCGAGGTCACGGTGGCGGTGCTGCAGCACCAGGTGTTCGATCTGGGCGTCGAGCTGCATCCGTGGATGTGGCTCGCGGGCCCCGCCGCCGGCGCCCTCCTGGTGCTGGTGGTGGGGATGCTGGGGACGCGCCGCCTGATCTCCACCCCGCCGTTGCTCGTGCTGAGTAGTGAGTACTAAGTACTTGGTACTAAGTACTAAGTACTAAGTACTAAGTACCAAGTACTTCGTATTGCTAGACTGCGCGCTTTCGCAAACACCAACGGGGTCACAACCGTGTCTGTCTCACACTTCGCCCCCTCTCGCGATACCCGCCGGGAGCGATACGACATCAACAAATTGAGCAAACGCCTGCGCCGCCAGGTGGGGCGGGCGATCACCGACTTCGGGATGATCGGCGAGGGCGACCGGGTCATGGTGTGCCTGTCCGGCGGCAAGGACTCCTACACGCTGCTGGACATCCTGCGCAACCTCCAGCACTCGGCACCAGTCGGCTTCGAGCTGGTGGCGGTGCATCTCGATCAGAAGCAGCCCGGATATCCGCCGGGGGTCATGCGCGAGTATCTGGAAGCACAGGGGCTCGAGTACCACATCCTCGAGGAAGACACGTACAGCGTGGTGCAGGAGCTGACGCCGGAAGGCAAGACCGCGTGCCCGGTGTGCTCGCGGCTGCGGCGCGGCATTCTCTATGCCTGCGCCGAACGCATCGGCGCGACCCGGATCGCGCTGGGCCACCATCTCGACGATGCCGTGGAGACGCTGTTCCTGAACCTGTTCCACGGCGGCCGGATGAAGGCCATGCCGCCCAAGCTACGCAGCGACGACGGCCGCCACGTGGTGATCCGGCCGCTGTACTACTGCCGCGAGCGGGACGTGGCGCGCTACTCCGAGCACCGGGAGCACCCGATCATTCCCTGCAACCTGTGCGGCTCCCAGGAGAACCTGCAGCGTCAGGTGATCAAGGAGATGCTCACGAGCTGGGACGAGCAGGCCCCGGGGCGGGTGCAGAACATCGCCCGCGCCATGTCCCACGTGGTGCCCTCGCATCTGTCGGATCGGGACCTGTTCGATTTCGCCGGGCTCGAGGCCGCGTCGCCGGCGGCGGCAGACGGCGCGGCAGCGGACTTGCTCCCGCTGGTGGACGTCACGCCTCGCCGAAGTCGCTAGCGCGGAAGCGCACTTCGTCGCTCGCCAGCGCGTCGGCGGACTCCAGCACTTCGGTGAGCGCGATCTCGAAGCTCTGCACCAGCGCGAGCAGGTTCTGGCCCTCCGGCTCCGCCAGCGCCAGCTCCAGTGTCTTGGCGGCGTCCTTGAGCCGTTTCGCGCCGAAGCTGCCGGCGACGCCGTGGAGGTTGTGCGCCAGGCGTTCCGCCTCCTCGTGCTCGCCTTCGGCCACCAGGCGCCGCATACGGGTTCCGGCGTCGCCGTAGTAGCGGCTGAAGTCGCCCATGAGCTTGACCATCAGCCGCACGTTGCCGTTGTGGGCCTTGATGGCCAGGCCGATGTCGATGCCGGGGACCCGGGTCACCGGCAGGGCTTCGATGCCCTCGCCCTCGGACGCACCGTTCGGGGCCGCCGCGCCGTCCTCGGCGTCGCCGTTCGCGGGTTCCGCCGCCACCGCCTCGGCGGGCTCCGGCGCCGGCAGTACGGGTTCCCGGTCGCTCGCCCGGCGCCTGGGGGTGCGCGACCCGTCGGTGGGCAGCAGCCGGGTCATCACCGTCAGCAGCTCGTCGAAATCGATGGGCTTGGTGACGTAGGCGTCACAGCCCGCCTCGGCTGCCGACGATTGCCGGGTGCTGAGAGCGTCGGCGGATACCGCGACGATGGGGACCGTCAGCCCCTGCTCACGCAGTACCCGGGTGGCCTCCAGACCGTCGAGCGTGGGCATGTGGATGTCCATGAGCAATGCGTCGTAGTCCTGGGCGGTGGCGTGGTCGATGGCTTCGCGGCCGTTCTGGGCGATGTCGACCCGGGCGCCGGCGCGCTGCAGGAACTCCGTCGCCAGTTGCTGATTGATGGGGTTGTCTTCCGCCACCAGGATCTCGCGCCCTTCGAGAATCGAGGTGTTGCGGTCACGGCGCCCGGAGGCGGCCTGCGTCTGCGCCTGCTCGGCCGCCAGCTCCAGGCGCACGCTGAAATCGAAGGTGCTGCCCTGGCCGGGTTCCGAGGAGACGGCGATCTCCCCGCCCATGACTTCCACCAGGCGGCGGCAGATGGTGAGCCCGAGCCCGGTGCCGCCGAAACGGCGGGTGGTGGAGGATTCGGCCTGCTCGAAGGAATCGAACAGCCGGGCCTGCTGCTCCTCGCTGATGCCGATGCCGGTGTCGATCACCTGAAAACCGAGCATGATCTCCGGCGCCGCCAGCCACTTGACGTCGACCCGGACGCAGATGCTGCCTTCCTTGGTGAACTTCACGGCGTTGCCCACCAGGTTCACCAGCACCTGCTGCAGGCGCATGGCGTCGCCGACCAGCAGCCCGTCCCGGGGGAAGTCCGGGTGCTCCGGCGTCCGGTTGTCCAGGGTCAGCTCGAGCTTGCGGCGCCGCAGCTCGGTGCGGAACAGGCGCGCGACCTCGCCGAGCGTCTCGTCCAGGGTGAACGGCCGCTGCTCCAGGGTGAGCTTGCCCGCCTCGATCTTCGAGAAGTCGAGAATGTCGTTGATGAGGGTGAGGAGGCTCTCCGCGGCGTTGCGGATGGACGTCAGGTACTCGTGCTGCTTGCGGTCGAGCGCGGTATCCAGCGCCAGCTTCGAGAAGCCGACGATGGCGTTCATGGGCGTGCGGATCTCGTGGCTCATGTTGGCGAGAAACGCGCTCTTGGCCTGGGTGGCGGCCTCGGCGATCTGGCGTTGCTTGTCCGCTTGCTCCCGCTCGATGCGCTCCGAGATGTCGATGAGCGAGCCGTCGATGTACTCGCTGCCGTCGGGGTCCTTGTTGAGGCGCGCGGTGATGGCCATCCACAGGGTACGCCCCTGGCGGGTGACCCCCTGCGCCTCGAAGGCGCTCACCATGCCCTGGCGCTCGAGCTCGGAAAGGAACTCGCCGATGCGTTCCCGGGAGAGAAACACCCGATCGAGCAGCTCCCGGTATTCGTCGAGCAACTGCAGCACGTTGTCGAAGCCGAGAATGCGGGCCAGGGTGGGATTCGCCGACAGCAGCACGCCGCTGTGGCTGATCCGGAACAGCCCCTCGATGGCGTTGTCGTAGAGCGTGCGGTATTCGTCCCGGGTGGATTGCAGGTCCGCGTACAGCCGCGCGTTCTCGATGGAGATGGCCGCCTGCGAGGCGAGCAGGGCGAGCACCTCCACGCGCTGGCGCGTGAATACTTCCGTCAGCCAGCGATGCTCGATGTAGAGAATGCCGGAGATCTCGCCCCGGTGGATGATCGGCAGACAGAGCACGGACAGCGGCTGGAGCCGCTTTACGTAGGGATCCTGGGTGAACACGTCCTCCCGGGTAGCGTCGCCGATGACCAGGCTCTCCTTGGTTCGCGCCACGAACTGGATGATGCTCTCCGGGACCTCGTCCGAGGCTTCCACCGGCACCGCGGGCAGCACGCGGCGCGTCGGGCCGTCGTCCACGGACGCCACCGCCTCCACGTACAGCCGCCGGTCGTGGCTGAGCAGCATGCAGGCCTTCTGCGCCCCGGCGTGCTCCAGCGCCAGCCGCAGTAGCTTGGTCAGCACCTGATCCAGCAGGATCTCGCCCGAGATGGTCTGGGCCGCCCGCAGCACGGTGGTGGTGTCGAGGATCCGCTCGTTGAACTCGCCGGTGTTGAAACTGGCGTTGCGGTTGTGGATGTCGCGCACCGTGAGCTCCGCGAGATCGCCCACGGAGAGGGAGCTCGCCCCGCGGCCGTCGCCGTCGTCGTGTAGCAGAGCGTGGAAGTCGCGCTCGAGCTGGTGCGTCTTGGCCACGGCGCCCCAGCGCAGGTACGCCTGATGGGCATTGCGGGCGAACAGGCGGGCGAAATCGGTGCGGCCGTCGCGCTCACAGGCGCGCGCCGCCAGCTCGTACGCCAGAGCCTCGTCGTTGGCGAGCCCCAGCCGTCGGGAGACGTCGGCGGCGCGCTCGTACAGCTCGAGCGCACGGGTGGTGCGCCCCGCCTGCCAGGCCAGCTCGGCTTCGAGCAGCACCACCTTGGGCTCCACGTGGGCGGCGCCCTGGTCGCGCCAGTGGCGCATGAGCCGGAGGTTGGCGCGCACCACGGCGGGGGCGCGCCGTCTGACGCCGGGGTGCACCTCGTCCGTGGCGCGGCCGCCGCTGCGCAGATGTACCAGCGACTCCGCAAACCGGAGCAGGGTGAGCAGCGGCGAACCGGCCAGGCTGGCGCCGTACCGGTCCGCCAGCTCGAGCACGTTGCCGGCGCCTTGAAAATCCTGGAACAGCACCGCGTAGTACAGCCGCAGCACGTAGACGACCCCGTGCGCGACCACGTCCTCGTTGTTCTGGATGCCGAGGTCGCCGCCGCGGTCGGGCTCCGGGTCCACGTCGGCCTGGCCCACGAGGCTGTTGACGATCTGCAGCACGAAGCGGGTGATGTTGACGCCGGTGACGTGCTGGAACTGCGACAGGCGCGACACCTGGGCGTGCAGCATTTGTTTCAGCGACGACAGCTCGGTGCCGCGGACCACGGCGGTGGTGGCGTAGAACGCGCTGGCGGCGGCGGCGAATTCGTAGTCCTGCCGCTCGATGCTGAGGGCGAGGTTCTCGGAGAGGCTGTTGAGCACCGGATCCAGCGATGTGAACCAGGGGTCCACGAGACCGCTGAGCAGGGTGGCGCTGCGCACCGAGGCGCTGTCGCCCGGGAATCGTGACGCCAGGACCCGCGCATCCTCGGCATATCGGCGCGCCGCCCGGGGATCGCCGTCCGCCAGGGCCGCCGCTGCCTGGGCAGCACAGGCGAACGCCACTTCGGCGCTGTAGCCGGAGCGCTGCGCGCGCTGGCGCATGGTGCGGGCCAGCGCGGCGAGCTGCGGCGATCCCAGGTGGAAACCAACGTGCAGCAGGTAAGCCTGCAGCCGGAACACTTCGTGGGTGCGCAGGTCCTCCACCACCTTGAGCGGCGTGGGCAGGCGGTGGTCGAGCCGGGCGCGCAGGCGCCGGCGCCAGCGGGCGGTGCGTGCACGCAGCGCGCCGGCGCGACCCTGAGGCGGCGGCCGCGCGGGAAGCGCCGCGCCCAGGCGCTCCAGCGCCGCGTTGGCGATGGCCTCCGCGTCCAGCAGGCGGTTCTGCACCGCCGCCGCCCGGACCTGAACCTCCTCCACCACGCTGCTCGACGCCGGGGCTTCCCGGACCACGCGATAGAGCTGATCGAAATCGCCGCACAGGAAGGCGGCCTCCGCAGCGCATTCCGTCAGCTCCAGGACCACCGCCTCGTCCACGTCCGAGCCGGCGACGGCCAGGCCGTAGCGGCAGTACTTGTAAGCCCACTGAAAGCGCCCGCCCGCGAGCGCGGCGCGTGCGGCCAGCAGGTTGTGGTACGACACGTCCGCGCGCTCGTCGGCGGTGGGTGCCACTGGATCCATGGCGGCATTGAGGTGATCGGTGAGCTGCATCACCGCGTCGCCGTCGCGCTGGCGGCGGGCCTTCAGCGTTTCCGCTATGGCCGCGTGCCGCGCCGGCCGTGCATCCGTCGGCTCGTCCGAGTACAGCAGGGTGCGCACGCGCGGGTGCGAGAAGCGGTGATCGAGGTGGGGCTCCGCGTCCTCGGCGCGGCCGGACGGCTCGATGTGCCGCAGCAGCCCGGCGGCGACGGCCGGCCGCAGGATGCCTGCGATCCGCGTCGCATCGCAGTCGAGCAGCGCGGCCACGAGACTGCTGGAGAAACGGTCACCGAGCGCCGCGCCCCAGCGCAGGGCTTCCAGGGTCTGCTCGGGCAACGCCGCGAGCTGCTTGCGCACGCGGTCGCTGGAGTTGTTGCTGAAATAGTGGCCCCGGACCGCCTCGAGATCCCATCGCCACTCCCCGGCGCTGGCGTCGTAGGCGATGCACCCGGCCCCGTGGAGCTCGAAGATCAGCTCCAGCAGGTGCCCGGGCACCCCCTCGGTCTTGCCGTGCAGCTCGCTGGCCAGCTCGCGCACGGCGGCCTCACCGTGAGAGAGCATGTCCGCCAGGAGATTCCGGACGTCCGCCTTGCTCAGGGCCGCCGCCTCTACGTGGAGACGTTTGGTGGCCAGGCGCGGACGCTCGAACAGCGCCGGGTCGGGGCGTTCCTGACTGAACGCGAGCAGCGCGTTGCGGTTCTCGGCGGCGGTGTTCAACAGGTGGGCGACATCGTCCTCCGGCTGATTGTCGACGTTCTCGACCACCACGCACACCGGCTGCGGAGAGAGGGCGCGCAGCGCGTGCATCACCGCCACCGCCGGCGGCGCCGGGTCGTCGGTGGATGCCTTGTCCGCGGCGTTGCCGGCGAGGGAGGGCTGGAGCTCGGGAATTTGCGCCAGCAGCGTGGTGCGGCTGGCGACGGGCAGTCGCCCGAGCCGCTCCAGGACGCCCTGACCCCGGGCCGCCGGCAGCGAAAGCGCCTGACGCACCAGCAGGCGGAGCAGCTCGAGCCACAGGCCGGCGCCGTCGCGATACGGGCTGCTGCGCACGTCCAGGCGGGCCACCAGCACTTCCTGGTCCTGGGCGGCCCGCAGCAGCGCCTCGCACAGCGCCGACTTGCCCATGCCGGCGCTGCCGTTCACCTCCAGCAGCACGCTCTCGCCGCCCATGCTCCGTTCCAGCGCTTCGTGGATCTTCTCTAGCTCGGCCTCGCGGCCGTACAGGCGCTTGGGCAGCGCCAGCTGCCCGGGCGCGTCGGTGCGGCCGAGCCGAAACGGAATCACGTTGGCGTGCTGATGCCCCTCTGCCAGGTCGTCGCGTGCGGCCGCCGCGCTCTGGTAGCGGTCTTCCGGTTGCTTGGCCAGCAGCTTGTGGACGACGTCCGAGAGCCACTGGGGCACCGCCGGGTTGGCCACGTGCAACGGCTTCGGCGTGCTGGCGATGTGGGCGTGGATCATCTCCAGTGGGTCGGTCCCGGTGAACGGCGGCGCATCGGCGAAAAGCTCGTAGAGCGTCACCCCCAGGGAGTAGAGGTCGGTGCGGTAGTCCACCACACGGTTGAGACGGCCCGTCTGTTCCGGCGAGACGTAGGGCAGCGTACCGGTGAGCGGGCCGCCGGAAGCCTGGTCGGGATACGCCCGCGGGGTCAGCGTGGCGAGCCCGAAATCCACCAGCTGAACGTCCAGGTTCGGCCCGATGACGATGACGTTGCTGGGGTTCACGTCGCGGTGAATGACGCCCTCGTCGTGAACCGTCTGCAGCCCCTGGGCGAGACTGGTGGCGATGTGGAGTTTCTCGTCGAGGCCGAGATCGCCGCCGCGGATGAGCTCGCGCAGCGCCGAGCCGCCGTGGTCCTCGAAAATGATGCGGTGCTCGGCATCGTCCATGGCCAGCGCGCGGCAGACGTAGGGGCTGGTCAGCGATTGGTTGATGTGGAACTCGTGCTGATAGCGCGCGATGGAGCCCGGATCCCGGGCCGCCGGTTTCAACGCTTTGATGATCACCGGGCGGCCGTCCCGCTGGGAACGCTTCACCAGCGTGGTCGCGCTCTCGTAGATCGTCCTGTCTACACCCTTCGCCACGGTCCTCGTCCAAGCAATCTGGACCGGGGCCGCCCACCCCGGTCGGGCGGCGTCAGACCACCTCGGGGGTGAACAGGTAGCCGGTCCCGTGAATGGTGGTGATGATCTTGGCGGTGGATGCCCGTTCCCCGAGCTTCTTGCGGAGCTGACCTACCAGCACGTCGATGTAGCGGTCGTCCGGGAACCACTCGCGGTTGCGGATACGATTCATGAGCTGGTCGCGGTTCATGACCTCGCCCGCGCGTTCCATGAACGCGAGCAGCAACTGATACTCGCCCGCCGACAGGGTGACCTTCTCGCCCTCCGGCGAGGTGAGCTCGCGCTTGTTGAGATCGAGCTGCCAGCCCTCGAACCTGCGGATGTGGTTCTTGCGGCGCTGGCGCTGCTGAATGTGGACCCGGCGGATGAGATTGCGGGCCCGGGAGAGCAGCTCCCGGGGATCGAAGGGCTTGGTTACGTAGTCGTCGGCGCCGCTCTCCAGCCCGAGGATCTTGTCGATCTGCTCCTGCTTGCTGGTCACCAGGATGACGCCGAGGTCGGACTCGGCACGGATCTCGCGCGTGAGCGTGAGGCCGTCCTTCCCGGGCAGCTTGATGTCGAGCAGCACCAGAATGACGTCGCCCTCGAGCACGATGGGTAGGACTTCCTCCCCGGACCCCGTGGAGCTGACCCTGAACCCTTCTTCTTCGAAATATGAGACCAGTTGCTCGCGTGTGATAGGCTCGTCTTCTACGACGAGAATGTGTTCTTGTTCGGCCATGGGTTCCCCGTCCTGTTGGAACTGCGGCCGCGCCCCGACTCCACTGGAACGCTGACCGCTTTGTCGCAGATTGTCCCTGTCGGGGGAAGTAATGCACCTTGCCGCTGCAAATTCAACCCGGGGACGCGAGCTTGAGCGCTGCATCACGTAAACTGCGCGCCCATGGTCAAGGTTCCCATGGAGTCGCTGTCCGCCGACGCCCTGCACGGTATCGTCGAAGCCTACGTGCTGCGCGAGGGAACGGACTATGGGCACCGGGATTACAGTCTCGCCGAGAAGTGCCGCGCCGTGAAACGCCAGCTCCACGAGGGCCGCGCCGAGATCCGGTTCGACCCGGAGACCGGCAGCGTGGACATCCGTCCCATGGGCGGGAACTGAACGATCAGGAGAGCCGCACCAGGAGAGGTCAGATGCTACTCGATGCGCATACACGCATGCCGGCCCGCGGGGAAGCCGTCATGACAGGAAGGTCGACACGCCGGCGCGCGCTGTGCGCCTGGGTGGCGCTGGCGGGGCTGGCAATGGCCGGTTCGGCAGTGGCGCAGGTCACCCTGGATACGCGGGTCGGCCTGGTCACGTCGCCGGCCGATGGCGAAGACGAACCGGCGCGGGCGCTGACCGAAACGGACACCGTGGAGCCGGGCGACGAGCTGCGCTACACCATCATATTCAGCAACGACGGCGAGGTGCCCGTGGAGGCGGAGCGCATCGTGGTGACGAACCCGGTGCCGGAGGGGACCCGCTACGTGCCCGGCAGCGCCGGCGGGGACGCCACGCGCATCGAGTACTCCCGGGACGGGGAGCGCTTCTCCGGGACCGAGCCGGCCGAGCCCCGGCCGGCCGAGGCCCGGGGGGAAGCGGCGGACCCGGGGGTCCGGAGCATCCGCTGGACCTATCAGGAGGCGCTGGCGCCCGGGGCGTCCAGCGAAGTCCACTTCCACGTAATCATGCAGTAACGCGAGACGGGGCGACCGGAAATGGTGGAGAAGAACAAACAGGCCGTGCACGTCGGCCCCCGGGGGACGCTGGAGCTACTGAGCCAGCGCGAGGTGGAGGCGCTGACCAGCACCGCCCGCGAGCAGGGGCTGCTGGATCTGTTCCGCCGCTGTGCCCTGGCGGTGCTGAACACCGGCAACCAGACCGATGATGCGGCCGCCGTCTTCGCGGAGTTCGCCGATTTCTCCATCGAGGTCGCCAAGCGCACCCGGGGGCTCAAGCTGATCATCCGCAACGCCCCGGCGAGCGCGTTCGTCGACGGCCGCATCGTCGAGGGCATCCGCGAGCATCTGTTCGCGGTGCTTCGGGACGTGGTCTACACGGGCACCGAGGTGGCGGCCCGGCGGGATCTGTTCGACCCGTCCCTTTCCGCCGGCATCACGGACGCGGTCTTCCACATCCTCAAGCACGCCCGGGTGATGAACCCGAACCTGCCGCCGCGGCTGGTGGTGTGCTGGGGCGGGCACTCGATCTCGCGCACCGAGTACGACTACACCAAGGAGGTGGGCTATCACCTCGGCCTGCGCGGCCTGGACATCTGCACCGGCTGCGGACCCGGCGCCATGAAGGGCCCCATGAAGGGCGCGGCGGTCGGCCACGCCAAGCAGCGCCTGCGCGACGGCCGCTATCTGGGCATCTCCGAGCCCGGCATCATCGCCGCGGAGCCGCCGAACCCGATGGTGAGCCACCTGGTGGTGATGCCCGACATCGAGAAGCGCCTCGAGGCGTTTCTCCGCGTGGGCCACGGCATGGTGGTGTTCCCCGGCGGCGTCGGCACCACCGAGGAGGTGCTGTATCTGCTCGGCGTCCTTCTCGATCCCGCCAACGAGCACATCGAGTTGCCGGTGATCTTCACCGGCCCGGCCGAGAGCGCGGACTACTTCCGGGAGCTCGATGCCTTCCTGCGCCTGACCCTGGGCGAGGAGATCACCCGACGCTACGAGATCGTGGTGGGCGATGCCCGGCGGGTGGGGCAGCTCATGGGCGAGCGCATCCGCGGGGTGCGCCGGCAGCGGCGCCGGGATGGCGATGCCTACTACTTCAACTGGCTGTTGAACGTGCCCTACGAGCACCAGACGCCGTTCGAGGTGAGCCACGAGTCGGTGGCCTCGCTGCGTCTCGCCCGCGATCTGCCGCCCCACGAGCTGGCGGTGGCGCTGCGCCGCGCCTTCTCCGCCATCGTCACCGGCAACGTCAAGGACTACGGCATCCGCATGATCGACGCCCATGGCCCGTTCGAGCTGCGCGGCGAGCCCGAGCTCGCTGCTGCGCTCGATCATCTGCTGCGGCAATTCGTGGATCAGGGCCGGATGCGGCTGGCGGGGCAGTGCTACGACCCCTGTTACCGGGTGGTCGGAGCCTGACCGGGCCATGGGCGGGCATGCACCGTTGCTCGAGCTGCACGGCGTCGGCTGCGAGCGCGACGCCCGGGTGCTGTTCGCGGGCCTCGACGTCGCCCTCGGCGCCGGTGAATGTCTGGAGCTCCGGGGCCCGAACGGCAGCGGCAAGTCCACGCTGCTGCGGATCGTGGCCGGGCTGCACCCCGACTACCAGGGAACCATCCGGGCGGCGGACAGTCTCTACGTGGGGCATCGTCCGGGCGTGAGCCCGGTGCTGACGGCGGAGGAGAATCTGCGCTGGTATGCGAGCCTGTGCGGCGCCGACGGCGCAGTGGCGCCGGCCCTGGAGCGGGTGGGCATGGCCGGCTACGAGCGGGTGCCCTGCCAGCAGATGTCGGCGGGGCAGCAGCGCCGGGTGGCCCTGGCGCGGCTGGCGTTGTGCCGCGCGCCGGTCTGGCTGCTCGATGAGCCGCTCACGGCGCTGGATGCGGCCGGACAACGGCTGGTGGCGTCGCTCATCGCCAGCCAGCTGGCGCAGGGAGGCGCGGTGGTGTGCGCCACCCACCAGCCCCTGGCGCTCGCCGGCAGCCGCATCATCGAGCTGGGGGCGGGCGCTGCGTGAGGGGCCCCGGGGCGGTATTCGCAGGCCAGCTTCGCCGGGAGCTCACGGCGTCGCTGCGCTCGCTGCAGGAGGCGATCAATCCGCTGGTGTTTCTGTTCATCGCCATCACCCTGTTCGCCCTGGGGGTGGGGGTGCAGCCGGACGTCCTCGGTCGCTTCGCGCCGGGGATTCTGTGGGTGCTGGTGCTGCTCGCGAACCTGCTCGCGCTGGAGGGCATGTTCCGGCGCGACTACGACGACGGCACCCTGGAGCAGATGGTGCTGCTGGGCCGGCCGCGGTTCGTGCCGGTGCTGGCGAAAGTGGTGGCGCAATGGTGCTTCTCGGGCCTGGCCATGACCCTGCTGGCGCCGCTGGCGTCGCTGCTGCTGTTCCTGCCGCCGGAGGTGCTGGGCATCACCATGCTCACGCTGCTGGTGGGCAGCCCGGCGCTGTCGCTACTGGGTGCGGTGGGCGCCGCGCTGACGGTGGGTCTGCGGCGCGGCGGCGTGCTGCTGGCGCTGCTGATTCTGCCTTTGTACGTGCCCACCTTAATATTCGGCGCCGGCGCCGTTACCCTTGCCATGTCCGGGGTGGACGTCAGCGCGCAGATCTACTGGCTCATGGCGGTGAGCGTGCTGGCGTTGACGGTGGCGCCGTTCGCCGCCCAAGCCGCGTTACGGATCAGTCTGGAGCAGTCGTGACTCTCAAGGAACTCTGGCATCGTCTGGGCTCGCCGCGCTGGTTCTTTACCATCAGCGGCCCGCTGCGCCGTGTGCTGGGCGTGCTGGCCCTGGTGCTGCTGGCGGTGGGTACGGTGTGGGGGCTCGCCTTCGCGCCCCCGGACTATCAGCAGGGCAACAGCTTCCGCATCATCTACGTGCACGTGCCCAGCGCCGTGGTCGCCCAGTCCGCCTACGTGCTCATGGGCGTCGCCGGTCTGATCCTGCTGGTATGGCGCATGAAGCTGGCTGACATGGTCCTCGCCGCCACGGTGCCGTTCGGCATGACCATGACGGCCCTGGCGCTGTTCTCGGGGGCGGTCTGGGGCAAGCCCACCTGGGGCACCTGGTGGGTGTGGGATGCCCGCATCACCTCCATGCTGGTGCTGCTGTTCCTCTACGTGGGGCTGTACGCCCTGCGCCGCGCCATTCCCCGCCGCGAGACCGCCGGGCGGGCGTGCGCGGTGCTGGCGCTGGTGGGGGTGATCAACATTCCCATCATCAAGTATTCCGTGGAGTGGTGGCTGACCCTGCATCAGGGCGCCACCTTCACGCTCACCGAGTCACCGAGCATGCCGCCGGAGATGTGGATTCCGCTGGCGCTCAACGTGGTGGGGGTCTACTGCTTCTTCGGCGCCAATCTGCTCGGCCGGCTGCGCCTCGAGATCCTCGAGCGCGAGCAGGGCACGGCCTGGGTGCGCGAGCTCGTGGCCGAGCGGACCGCCGCGCCGGCGGCCGCGCCGGCGGCCGGCGGCGGAGGCGGGTGATGAGCTTCTCGAGCTTCGGCGAGTTCCTCGCCATGGGGGAGCATGGTCTCTACGTCTGGCTCAGCTACGGCGCAGCGTTGATAATCGTGGTCTACAACGTGGTATCGGTGCGGCTGCGGCTGCGCCGGTTTTTTGACGAGGCCCGGGCGCAACAGCGGCGCCGGCAGGGCGCTGAGGCGCCGGGTCCCAGTCCAGGAGAATCGACTCGAACATGAATCCCAAGCGCCGCAATCGCCTCGTGGTGGTGCTGTTTCTCGTCGCCGGCGTGGCCGTGACCGCGGGTCTCGTGCTCTCGGCGTTGAGCGAGAACCTGAACCTGTTCTATCCGCCGGATCAGATCGCCGCCGGCGAGGCGCCGGTGGGTGCCCCGATCCGGGCCGGCGGCATGGTGCGCGACGACAGCGTGGAGCGCGACGGCGGCGACCTCGACGTCCGGTTCGTGGTCACCGACCACCGCGGCTCGGAGTTCGAGGTCAGCTACAGCGGGATCCTGCCGGACCTGTTCCGGGAGGGGCAGGGCGTGCTGGTTCAGGGTGAGCTCGGCGACGACGGCGTGTTCCACGCCCGGGAGGTGCTGGCCAAGCACGACGAGAACTACATGCCGCCGGAGCTGGCGGACATGGCGACCGCACAGGAGGAGGCGCCGTGATTCCGGAGTTGGGACAGGTCACCCTGGCGGTGGCGTTCGCGCTGGCGGTGGCCATCGCCGGGTTCGGGCTCACCGGGGCGGCGCTCGGCCGCAGCCGCTGGATCGAAGCACTGGGGTCGCTGGCCACCGGGCAGCTGGTGTTCGTGGCCCTGGCCTTCGCCGCTCTGGTTCATGCCTTCGTCACCGACGATTTCTCGGTCGCCTACGTCGCCAACAACAGCAACAGCCTGCTGCCCTGGTACTACAAGGTGAGCGCGGTGTGGGGCGCGCACGAGGGCTCGTTCCTGCTGTGGGTGCTGATCATGGCCGGCTGGACCCTGGCCGTCGCCGTCCGGGGCGGGCACCTGCCGGCGGACTTCCTGGGCCGCGTGCTGGGCATGATGGGGCTGTTGAACGTCGGCTTTCTCGCGTTTCTGCTCTGGACCAGCAATCCGTTCGAGCGGCTGGTGCCGATGACGCCGGGAGACGGCTCGGACCTCAATCCGCTGCTGCAGGACTTCGGCCTCATCGTTCACCCGCCGATTCTCTACATGGGCTACGTCGGCTTTTCGGTGGCCTTCTCGTTCGCCGTGGCCGCCTTGTTGTCCGGGCGCCTGGACTCCGCCTGGGCGCGCTGGTCGCGGCCCTGGAGCAACGCTGCCTGGGCCTTCCTCACCCTGGGCATCGTCCTGGGAAGCTGGTGGGCGTACTACGAGCTGGGGTGGGGCGGCTGGTGGTTCTGGGATCCGGTGGAGAATGCCTCGTTCATGCCCTGGCTGGTGGGCACGGCGCTGGTGCATTCCCTGGCGGTGACGGAGAAGCGCGGCACGTTCAAGAGCTGGACCCTGCTGCTGGCGATCACCACGTTCTCGCTGAGCCTGCTCGGCGCGTTCATCGTCCGCTCCGGGGTGCTGACCTCCGTGCACGCGTTCGCCGTGGATCCGACCCGGGGCGTGTTCATTCTGGCCTTTCTGCTACTGGTGGTGGGCGGCTCGCTGACCCTGTACGCCATGCGGGCCACGGTGATCGGCTCCCGGGTGCGTTACGGGCTCTGGAGCCGGGAGACCTTCCTGCTGATCAACAACGTGCTGCTGGTGGTGGCCATGGGCCTGGTGCTGCTCGGCACCTTGTATCCGCTGGCCTACGAAGCGGTGACCGGGGGCGACAAGATCTCGGTCGGGGTGCCGTACTTCAACGCCGGCTTCGTGCCGTTGATGCTGGCCCTGACGGCGGCGCTGGGGGTCGTTCCGGTGCTGCAGTGGAAGCGCACCCGTCCCGACCGGCTGTGGCGGGAGCTGCGCTGGGTGGCCGCGGCCGCGGTGCTCGCGGGGCTGGTGGCGCCGCTGCTGCTCTCCGGCGCCGTGAGCCCCGTCCTGGCGCTGGCGCTGGGGCTCGGCGTCTGGGTGCTCGGCTCTCACTTGAAGGATCTCGCGGGCCGGGCGCGTCTCGGCCTTCGGCGCATTCCGCTCGCCTATTGGGGCATGATGCTGGCGCACTGCGGTTTCGCCGTGGCGCTGTTCGGCATCGCCCTCACCGAGGTGCTTTCCGTGGAGAAGGATCTGCGCATGGCCGAGGGCGAGACGGCGGAGCTGGGCCCGGTGACGGTGCGCTTCGACGGCGTCAGGCAGCGGGAAGGGCCGAACTTCGTGGCCGACCGGGGCAGCTTCCTGATCACGGAAGACGGACGGCGCTACCGGCTGTATCCGGAAAAACGCCGCTATATGGCCAGCGACAACATCATGACCGAGGCGGCCATCAGCGCCGGCTTCACCCGCGACGTCTACATTTCTCTCGGTGAGCCGCTGGGCGCCGAGGCGCGCGGCGACTGGTCGGTGCGCATGCAGCACAAGCCGTTCGTGCGCTGGATCTGGCTGGGCGGGCTGTTGATGACCGTCGGGGGGCTTTTGGCCATTGCCGATGCCCGTTACCGCCGCCTGCGCCGGGGTCTGGACGAACCCGCTGCCGCGCCGGCTGGCGCTGCGGCGCCGCAACCGGCGGGGGATGGCGCATGAGCAGAGCGAGCCTTTTCGTGCCGCTGGGCGTGTTCGTGATCATCGTGGTGTTCGGCTACGTGGGATTCAGTCTCAACGATCCCCACGAGCTGCCGAGCGCGCTGCTGGGGGATCCGTTCCCCGAGTTCGAGGCCCCGGCGCTCGGCACCGACCGCCGTGTCGACCGCTCGGATCTGCTCGGCGAGCCGGTGCTGGTGAACGTCTGGGCTACCTGGTGTCCGACCTGCAAGGCCGAGCACGACGAGCTGATGCGCATCCGCGAGCGAACCGGGCTGCGCATCGTCGGCGTGAACTACAAAGACGACTCGGCGCAGGCGCAGCAATGGCTCGAGCGCTACGGCAACCCCTACGATCTGGTGGTGGAGGATCCCGATGGCTCCCTCGGCGTCGAGCTCGGGGTCTACGGGGCGCCGGAGAGCTTTCTACTGGACGAGAACGGCACCGTGATCTACAAACGCGTGGGCGACATCAATCCCCGTATCTGGCGCGAAGAGCTCGGCCCGCTGGTTTCGGAGGTGCGCGATGGCTGAGCCCACGCCGGGAACCCGGGCGCGGACGCTGTGGCGTCTGCTGGCGGCTTTGCTGCTGCTCGGGCTGACGCTGCCCGCTGCTGCCGAGAGCCCGGTGGACCTCCACGAGTTCGACAGCCCGGCGCAGGAGAGCCGCTACCGCGCCCTGATCGCGGAGCTGCGTTGTCCCAAGTGCCTGAACACCAACCTCGCCGGATCGGACGCACCCATCGCCACCGATCTGCGGCGCACCGTGCACCGGCTGATCACCGAGGAAGGCATGAGCGACGAAGAGATCCGCGCCTTCCTGCAGGCCCGCTATGGCGACTTCGTGCTCTATGAGCCGCCGTTCCGGCCCGACACCTGGATTCTGTGGCTGGGGCCGGTGGCGTTTCTCACGCTGGGCGCGCTGGTGATCTGGCGCATGCTGCGACAACCTCCCCGCGAGCCCCTGTCGGCGGACGAGAGCCACCGTCTGCGCTCGATGCTGGAAAACGACCGATGACGTTCTGGATACTCGCCGGTGCGCTGGTGCTGGCCGGCGCCGCCTTCTTCCTGTGGCCCCTGTGGCGGTCCGGCGGGCGCGGCGCGGCCCCCTCCGACCGGCGCAGTCTGATGCGGGCGCTGTACCGCGACCGGGTGGCGGAACTCGACGCGGAAGCGGCGGCGGGCCAGGTGGACGGCGCCGTACGCGATCAGGTGGAGGAAGAGCTCGGCGCCAATCTGCTGGAGGAGCTCGAGGCGGGCACCGCGCGGGACCGGGCCGCCGCACCCGCCGGCGGCGGCGGACGCGCCGTCTGGGTGGCGGCGTTGCTGGTGCCGGTGCTCGCCGGCGCTGTGTACCTGAGCGCCGGTGAGCCGACGGCGTTGCAGGTGGCCGGCGCCGAGGAGGTTCTGCAGCTCGACCCGCGCAGCGACCGGCTCGAGCTGGAAGCCTGGGCTCGCCGGCTGGAGCGGCGGGTGTCGCGGCACGCCGACGATACTCAGAGCTGGTATCTCCTCGGCATCAGCCGGTTGCAGCTCGGGGAGTTCGACGCCGCCGTGGATGCCCTGTCCACCGCCCACGGCCAGGTCGGTCACGACCCCAACATCGCCGTGTATCTGATCCAGGCCCGGTACCTGGCCCGGGACGGCGAGCTCGACGAGCGCAGCCGCGCGCTCGGCGAGGCGTTGCTGGAACAGCAGCCCAATCATCCGCTGGTGCTGGAGATGTTCGCCATCGACGCGTTCCGCAACGCCCGCTATCGCCAGGCGGTGGAATACCTGACCCGGGCGCTCGACGCGCCCCTGTCCGAGGCGCAGCGGGAGTCGTTGCGCAACGGGCTGGCCGCCGCGCGCGAGCGCCTCGGCGACGACGCCGAGGTCGAGGTGCCGCCCCCGGAGTCCGCCACCGGGACGGCGGACGCCGGCCCCAGGTTCGACGTGGCGGTGCCGGCGCCGGCGGGCGG
>JBMCWS010000036.1:0-22960 GCA_048621375.1 Pseudomonadota bacterium
CTCCGGGGTCGGCGGGTACGCGAACTGAGCCTCGCCGTCCTCGAGGTGCGCGGTGGGCTCACCGTCGGAAATCATGATGATCTGCTTGCTGCCGCCGGTATGGCGGGCGAGCAGCTTCTCGGCGAGCAGCAGCGCGTGCTGCATGTTGGTGCCGAGAACGTACTCGTCCCACTGCAGGTACGGCAGGTCGTGGGGCTTCAGCTCCTTCGCATACGCGGCGAAGCCGATGATGTAGAAGCTGTCCCGGGGATATTGCGAGGTGATGAGGTTGTGCAGCGCCAGCGCCACCTTCTTGGCCGCCTGGAACGACCCGCGGAGCGCCATGGACCACGACAGATCCACCAGCATGGCGGTGGCGGTGGAGGTGATCAGCTCGCTGCGGTAGATCTCGAAGTCGCTTTGCTGCAGGCGCACCGGCGTGCGCGGGCCGTCCCGGTCCAGGGCGTTGCGGATGGTCCGTGGCATGTGCAGGTGGAAGGGGTCGCCGAACTCGTAGGGCTTGGTCTCCTCGATCCGTTCACCGAACCGGCCTTCCTCGGGGATGGCGTGGTTGCCGAGCTGCTGGCGCTTGAGGCGCTCGTAGATCTCTCCCAGCGCCTTCTGGCCGATCATGCGTGAGCCGCGGGGCGTGAGCTCCCAGCGATCGTCGCCGGTGCCGCGAATGTAGCCCGCGTCCTCGAGCGTCTTCATCAGCTCGTTCAGCTTGTCGAGGTCTTCGGTGGCTTCGTCACCCATCACCTCGGCCAGCAGGTCGCGGTCGATGCGGTCCGGGTCGCCGCTGCGCTCGGCACCCTGGACCTGTGAGATGAGGTCGTCGAGCTGCCGCATGTCGTTCATCAGCTCCAGCGCGCCCTGGAGGTCGATGCGCTCTTCGCCGCTGAAGGCGTAGCGTCCCCCTTCGGGATTGAGGAAATCCAGCTCCTTGGAGAGCTTCGCGAGCTCCTGTTGCAGCTCCGGATCGTCGAAGCGATCGTTCATCAGCGACTGGAGCTGCTGGCGCTGCTCGGGCGAGAGCGAGTTCATCAGTGACTGCGCCGCCGCCATCTGCTGGCGCATCTGCTCGAGCAGCTCGTCGAGGGATTGCGGCGGATCGTCACCGAACATGTCGCCGAACTCGTCCATGAACTCGTCGAACCCGGGGTCCTCGCCGGCGATTCGCTTCACCAGCATGTCGTTGAGTGCCGAGAGCATCTCCTTCATGCGCTCGATGTCGCCGTCGGACATGTTGCGGATCATGTTCTCGACATCGTTGAAAAACGAGCTCGCCATGCCCTGGCGCAATTCGTTCAGCAACTCGAGGAATTTCCGCTGCGCGTCCGGGTCGAGGAATTCGTATTTCTCGAGGGCGCGAATCCGCGCCGGCAGGTCTTCCGGAAGACCGTCGAGCTGCTCCGCGTTGTTACGGGCGATGTTCTCGAGCACCTGATCCGAGAAATCCGCCTCGTCGGGGTTCCGGTTCAGCCACTCGTCGATCCGGCCCCGCTCCATGTCGAGGATCTCGTCGAGGCGCTCGCGGAAGCCTTCGAATATGCTGCCCAGATCGTAGCGCTCGAGCTGGCGCTTCTTCTGCTCGCGCAGCTTTTTCAGCATTTCCCGGAGGCCGCGAATGGAATCCCCCTGCGGCGTGTCCATCCCGCGGGAGAGCATGTTGCGCATGGCCCAGCGTAGATCGCCGTACTCCATGAGGTCGTCGGCCAGGGAGCCGAGGATCTCGTCGGCCTCCAGCGGCAGTTTCTGTGTGCCGTCCCACTGGGAGAAGCGGTGGTGTGTGGGGAGCCTGCGCATGACGTTGCCTCCCGGCGGGGGGTCACCCCGTGTACGTGGCGATGCCCGAGTGGTCGAACTTGTTCAACAGCTTGTGAAGATGCAGCCCCTCGAGGATCAGCTCGATGGTGGCCGCCTGCTGGCCCGGCGAGACTCGCTTGCGGTCGGGGAATACGTCCGCGAGACCCGGCAGCTTTTCCAGAATGGCGGCGTACTCGCTGGCCGGCGTGCTCTCGCCGGTCTCGACCATCAGCTCGCCCATGAACGCGGCGGCGATAGTCTCCAGGTCGTTGACGTCGTAATGGCGGTCGAACACCGACTTCACGGCGCCGGTGACGATGCGCTCGGTGATGCGGTCTTCCTGGCCTTCCTCGAGGGACTCGAACTCCACCTTGCCCTGGAACGCGGGGATGGTGAACGGCAGGTCGGAAACGCGCGGCACGATCTCACTCTCCCCGGTACGCAGCGCTCTGCGGAACGCGTTCGCCACCAGGGCCTGATAGAGGGTGATGGAGGCGCGCACCGACACCCCGGAGCGCTGATTGATGTCCGGCGAGCGGCGGGCGTGGTGGACGATCTCGGCCACCACCTCCTTCATGAAGACGGGCACGTTCAGGTGGTAGTCGCCGAGGTCCGAGATGTCGGCTTCCTGCTCCATGATCTCCACCTCCTGCTCGATGTGCAGGGGGTAGTGGGTGCGGATGGTGGCGCCGTAGCGGTCCTTCAGCGGTGTGATGATCCGGCCCCGGTTGGTGTAATCCTCCGGGTTGGCGGTGGCCACCACCATGACGTCCAGGGGCAGGCGCACACGGTGACCGCGGATCTGCACGTCCCGCTCCTCGAGCAGGTTCAAAAGGCCCACCTGAATGCGTTCCGCCAGGTCGGGCAGCTCGTTGATGGCGAAAATGCCGCGATTCACCCGCGGAACCAGGCCGTAGTGCAGCGTGAGCTCGTCGGACAGATAGCGGCCTTCGGCGACCTTGATGGGATCCACCTCGCCGATGAGATCGGCGATGGTGATGTCCGGCGTGGCGAGCTTCTCCGCGAAACGCTCCTCCCGGTGCATCCAGCGGATGGGGGCGTCGTCGCCCCGCTCGTCGATGAGCGCGCGCCCCTGGGCCGAGATGGGCTGGAACGGGTTGTCGGGAATTTCCGTGCCCGCCAGCACCGGAGTCCATTCGTCCAGCAGCCCGGTGAGGCTCCGCACCAGCCGCGACTTCGCCTGGCCCCGTTCGCCGAGCAGGATGATGTCCTGATTGCCGAGGATGGCGTTGGTGAGCTGAGGCAGGACGGTCTCGTCGTAGCCGGAGATGCCCGGGAACAGCGGCTCGCCCGCGCGCAGCCGGGCGATCAGATTACGCCTGAGCTCCGCCTTGACGGGCAGGATCTGGAAGCCGCCGGCTTTCAGATCGCCGAAATTCTGAGGCAGATCGCGTACCTTCGTCATGGTCAGCCCCGCCGATGGCGTTGGCCACAGTCTCGCATGATAAAGGGTGGGTGTCAGCCGATGGGGCCGGGTGCGCGTGTGGTTTGATAGGCTGGGACCACCTCAATCAGCCCCGGGGGCCAGGAACTTGACGGAGCAAGTGTATTGTTGCGAGCAGAATGCCGGTGAGCCGCTCGGCGGCACGGCCGATCGCGTGGATGTCTGGATACTGCTGGAGTACCGGCCGGCGTGGAAGGCGCGCGCCGTCGAGGACAACGAGCTGCCGCAGGCGGCGCGCCGCTGGCTGGACGACGGCCTCGCAGCGCTGTCGGACGCGGGGCTGAAAGGGCGGGTGGCCCTGGTACGTCGACGCGAGGCGGGCGATGCCGGGCTGCACCTGTTCGTGGCGGCGGCGGGAGCGCTGCGGATGTTCTCGGGAGCCGACTACGGTTTTCTCGAGAGTGTGCGTCTGCCGGCGGTGGTGGAAGGCACCGGAGGGGGCGAGCTGCTGACGGCGCCGCACTATTTCGTCTGCACCAATGGTCAGCGCGATTCGTGCTGCGGGCGCTTCGGCATGCCCGTGTACCGGGCTCTGCGCGAGCGGGTGGGGGAGCGGGTCTGGCAGGTGACCCATCTGGGTGGGCACCGGTTCGCGCCCAACGTCCTGGTGGTGCCTCAGGGCGCCCTGTACGGGCGGGTGACCGAGGCCGGGCTGGAGGCGTTCCTCCGCGAGGTCGAGGCGGATCGGCTCGCTTTTCCGGAGCTTCGGGGCCGTTGCCGGTACCCCGCCGTGGTGCAGGCCGCGGAAGCATTGACGGGCCGCTCCGATCTCGAGCTGATCCGACTCGAAGGCGACGACGCGGCGGCCCGGGTCACGTTCGACGGCGCCGGCGGTCCCGTCAGCGTGCCGGTGCGCCGCTCCGACCGGCCGCTGGAGGTGCAAAAGAGCTGCGGCGACGCAGCGCCCGCCACGGTGGTGCCGTACGTCCCTGGCGCGTAGCCGGCAGATCAAAGGCGGCCGGCGGCGGTGGGCCGATCAGCCGCCGAGGGTGCGCGCCAGGTACGCTTTCAGCCGCTGCCAGGCGTCCAGGGCCGGCTCGGTGTTGGTTTTCGGGTCGCGGTCCACGTACAACCAGAAGCCGTGGTCGACATGGTCGTAGACGTGCACGTCGTTTTCCACGCCGGCGGCGCGTAGCGCCTCGACGAACGCATCCACCTGCGCCACCGGAATGCCTTCGTCGTTGGCGGCGAAGGTGCCGTAGAGCTCGTGGTTGATCCGACGCAGCTCCTCCGGATCATTCAGCAGCCGCCCGTAGAACATGGCCGTGCCGTCGTGGGCATCGCTGCCCAGCGCGAACGACAACGCCACGCCGCCGCCGAAACACCAGCCGATGCTCGCGACCTTGCCGGTGGTATCGTCCCGGGCTTTCAGGTGGGCCGCCGCGGCCTCGAGATTGGCGATGATCCGGTCCGGGTCGGCGTGGGCTGCCTTCACCAGGGCCATGTTCTCTTGCCGGTTGCTGCCGGTGCGGCCGCTGTAGAGGTCGGCAGCGAGCGCCACGTACCCTTCGGCGGCGAGCGCGTCGGCGGTCTGGCGGATGCGATCCACCAGGCCGTCCCACTCGTGGATGAGGATGACGGACGGAAACGGCCCCTCGCCCTCAGGCACGGCGAGGTAACCCCGGGTGTCGGAGTCGGCGTCGAAATAGGCGACGGACGCGCCTTGGGGCGCGCCGCCTTCGCCGAGTATGGCGGCAGGCAGCTCATCGTCCGACGTCGGGTTCACGGGCACGGCTGCACTCGCGGAGCCAGCGGCGAGCATCGCTGCCAGCAGCCATGCCCGGGAACGGGGGATTCTAGCGTGCCGTGGCATGTTGCTTCCTCCCGGATCGGGCTGTCAGCGCTAACATAACCAATACCGGGACCGGCAGCCAGCGCCGGATCGGCGGCGGTTTCCGGGCACCGCCGGCGCGGCTATGATCGTCGTCATGACCGAGCCCCGCACCGATGCCGACACCATTCTGGTGGTCACCACCGGCGGCACCATCGACAAAGTCTATTTCGACGCCCGGAGCAACTTCGAGGTGGGGGACTCGGTGGTGGGCGACCTGTTGCGCCAGGCCCGGGTCGGGGTGCCGTTCGAGATCGTCCCGGTGCTCCGCAAGGACAGCCTCGATCTCGATGACGCGGATCGGGCGCGAATCCGCGACACCATCGCGGAGCGCGCGCACCGGCGGGTGGTGATCACCCATGGCACCGACACGATGACCGAGACCGCCGAGCGACTGCGCGGGCTGAAGGCGCGTACGGTGGTGCTCACCGGCTCGCTGTCGCCGGCCCGGTTCGCCCGGACCGATGCCGTGTTCAACGTCGGCATGGCGTTCGCGGCTGCGCAGCTTCTGCCGCCCGGGGTCTACATCGCCATGAGCGGCCGGGTCTTCGAGGCCGGCCACGTGCGCAAGGACCGGGAGCGCAACGAGTTCGTGCCCGAAGAGTGACGGCAGGACACCCCGCCTCGGGGCACGCGGGAAAAGGGAGAAGGCGTTATACTCTCACGAGCACACGCCCAGGCACAGAGAGGTAAGGCTATTGAGCGCATACAGCATCGCCAGAGCGCAGGTCGACGGCGCGCTCGAGGAAGCATCGCGGGAAGGCACGGAGGCTGACGAGGTGTTGCGCGCCATCCTCGCCACGCTCGCCGAGCGGTATCGGGACCTGAAAGGCCCGGAGGACCTCCGGGCGATCCTGGAATTTCAGCTCGAGAACGCCCAGGGCGACGAGGACTACATGTTCATGCGTCCGTGACCGGCTCCGCGAGCCGCCACTGAGCCAGAGCCGCCCGTCCGAATCGCTCCACGACGGAGGGTCGTGATATTCTGCGCGCTGTTCGCGACACCAGCAGTAGGCCCGACCCATGACCCACCCCACCCAGTTCGATGCCATCGAGGACGCGCTGGCGGCCATCGCCGCGGGCGAGATGGTGGTCGTGGTGGACGACGACGACCGCGAGAACGAGGGCGATCTTATCATGGCGGCCAGCAAGGCGACGCCGGAGCAGGTCGCGTTCATGATCCGGCATACCAGCGGGATACTGTGCACGCCGATTCTCGAGGAGCAGGCCAAGCGGCTGCGCCTCGAGCCCATGGTGGCCCGCAACGACGCCCCCATGAGCACCGCGTTCACGGTCTCCATCGACTACAGTGAAGGGTTGACCACGGGCATCTCCGCCGAGGAGCGCGCCGCCACCGCGCAGGCGCTCACCAGCAGCAACGTCACCGCCGAGGAATTCGTGCGTCCCGGGCACATCTTCCCGCTGGTAGCGCGCCAGGGCGGCGTGCTGGTGCGCTCCGGCCACACCGAGGCCGGCATCGACCTGTCGGTGCTCGCCGGCTGCCCGCCGGTGGGGCTGCTGGCGGAGCTGGTGAACGACGACGGCACAGTGCAGCGGCTGCCCGAGCTGCGAGAGTTCGCGCGCGAGCACGGCCTGAAGATCATTTCCATCGCCGATCTCATCGCCTACCGGCAGCAGCGCGAGCAGCTCGTGGAGCGCACCATGGATTTCCGGGTGAACACCCGGATCGGCGAGGCACGGGCCTACGCCTATCGGACCAAGTTCGAGGAGGCCGAGCACATCGCGCTGGTGTTCGGCGACATCCACGGCCTGGATTCGGTACCGGTGCGCATTCACCGGGAAAAGCTGATCGACGACCTGTTCGGGCCCCAGGACGACCACGGCGCCAGCCTCCTGGATGCGTCGTTGAATCGGATCGAGAAGCTGGGCGCCGGCGTGCTGATCTATCTGCGCTCGGGATTCGTGGGCGTGCCCCTGGACAAGCTCACGTCGCAGTCCAAGGAGGACGAGCGCAAGGCGCAATGGCTGGAGATCGGCGTGGGTGCGCAGATCCTGCGCGATCTGGAGCTGAGGCGCATCCGCCTCATCGCCGGCCGCGAAGTCGACTTTGTCGGGGTCAAGGGCTTCGGCATCACGCTGGAAGCCACCGAGTTGCTGTAGGCGCGGTCGCCGACCGCGACCGGCCGCGGCCTCCGGCCGCTGCCACGGGAAAGCGGGAGGAGCCGATGGCCGATGAACCGATCCGTCCCATAGCCGTCACCCTCGGCGACCCGGCCGGGATCGGCCCCGAGGTGGCGGCGCGGCTGGTGGCCGAACGCATGACCAGGAGCCGGCCACTGCTGCTGATCGGCCCCCGCTGGGCCCTCGAGGCCGGCGCCCGAGTCGCGGGCGTCGACCTCCCGGAGATTCCCGCCGCGCCGCTGGTGGATGCGGCGCTGCCGCCCCTGTCGCTGCTCGAGGTCGACGCTGCCGCCGTTGCGGATTTCACCTTCGGCCGGGTGGATGCCGGCTGCGGCGAGATCGCGGTACGTGCGGTGGAAGCGGCGGCACGGGGCTGCATGCAGGGCGTGCTCGCGGGCATGGTCACGTGCCCGATCAACAAAGAATCCATCCAGGCGGCGGGGTACGTGCACGACATCGGTCACCAGGAGATCCTCGCCCGGCTCACCACCGCCCGCCGCACTGCCACGATGCTGATGACGCCGGGTCTGCGGGTGGTTCACCTCTCCACCCACGAGCCCCTCGCCGAGGCGGTGCGCTTGGTGACCCGCGCCAACGTGCTCGAGCGGTTGCGCCTCACCGCGGAGACCTTCACACGTTGGGGCATGCCGGGGGCACGGATCGCGGTTGCGGCCCTCAACCCCCACGGTGGTGAAGGCGGGCTGCTCGGGCGCGAAGAGATCGACGAGCTCGCGCCGGCGGTAGCTGCGGCCCGAGAGGAAGGCATCGACGCCACCGGCCCGTGGCCCGCCGATTCCGTGTTCCATCGCGCCATCGACGGCGCATTCGACGTGGTTCTGGCGCTCTACCACGATCAGGGGCACATCGCCATCAAGGTGCACGACTTCCATGCCAGCACGACCGCGACCCTGGGCATTCCATTCGTGCGCACGTCGGTGGATCACGGCACCGCCTTCGACATCGCGGGTCAGGGGCGCGCCGACCCCCGCAGTCTCGCGGCTGCGGTGACCGCCGCGGAAGCGCTCATCGACGCTCGCCTTGCGGAGCTCGATCACGGTGGGGCAGTATAAAGTATTTAGTACTGCGTACTCACCAACGAGGGGAATCAGCATGAAGGCAGCCGTCTTTCGCGAGGTCAATCAGCCCATGGAGATAGAGGAAATCGACATCTCCAAACCGGGCCCGCGCGAGGTTCTGGTGCGTACGGTCGCGGCAGGCGTCTGCCATTCCGATCTGCATTTCTTCAACGGCACGTATCCCGGGGAGCTTCCCATGGTGCTCGGTCACGAGAGCGCCGGCGTGGTGGAGCAGGTGGGCTCGGACGTGCACTACGTGAAGCCGGGCGATCACGTGATCACCTGCCTGTCGGTGTTCTGTGGCCACTGCGAGTACTGTCTCACCGGGCGGCTGACCCTGTGCCAGGAGCCGGAGACCAAGCGCGGACCGGATCAGGACCCGCGGCTCAGCCATGCCAGCAAGCCACTCACCCAGTTCGCGGAGCTGGGCTCGTTCGCCGAGTACATGCTGGTTCACGAGCACGCGGTGGCGAAGATTCGCGAGGACATGCCCCTCGACCGCGCCGCCCTGATCGGGTGCGCGGTGACCACCGGCGTGGGTGCGGTGATCAACACCGCCAAGGTCGAGCCGGGCGCCACGGTGGCGGTTATCGGCGCCGGGGGCATCGGGCTCTCCTGCATCAACGGGGCGGCCATCGCGGGGGCGAGCCGGATCATTGCCGTAGACATGGTGCCGGGCAAGCTGGAGCTGGCGCGCAAGTTCGGCGCCACCGACGTGGTGAATGCCAAGGACACCGACCCCGTCGAGGCGGTGAAGGAGCTCACCGGCGGCGGTGCGCACTATTCCTTCGAGGCGATCGGGCTCACGGCCACGGCGCAGCAGGCGTTCAACATGCTGCGCAGTGGCGGGGCTGCCACCGTGATCGGCATGATCCCGCCTGGCGAGATGGTGTCGGTGCACGGGGTGGATTTCCTGTTCGAGAAGAAGCTGCAGGGCTCGTTCATGGGCTCGAGCCCGTTTCGCGTCGACATGCCGCGGTTCGTGGAGTTCTACCTGCAGGGCAGGCTGCACCTCGACGACATGATCTCGAGCCACATCAAGCTCGAGGACATCAACGACGCCATGACGCAGCTCGAATCCGGGGAGATTGCGCGCAACGTGATCATGTTCGAGTGAGCGCGCCGTGCGTTGGCTGAGCTTTCTGCGTGACGGCTCGCCGTCCTTCGGCTACGTCACCGCCGACGGCTCGGGCGTGGTGGACGCGGGCGCGCGCAGCGCGTTCGCCGACCTCGGCGCCGCCATCGCCGCCGGTGCTCTGGAGGAACTCGCCCGCGCGGGCGACGGCCCGGACCTGCCGCTCGCGGGGCTGCACTATCTGCCGCCGGTGACGAAGCCGGACAAGATTCTGTGTGCCGGCCTGAACTACAAGGCGCATCAGGCGGAAACCGGCCGGGGCGGTGAGCGCTACCCCACCATTTTCGTGCGGTTCGCCAATGCCCAGGTGGGGCACGATCAGCCCATGGTGCGGCCGCGAGAGTCCGCGACGCTGGACTACGAAGGCGAGATCGCGCTGGTGATCGGACGGGGCGGGCGCCGCATCAGTCGTGAACGGGCGCTTTCCCACGTGGCCGGGTACAGTATCTACAACGACGGTAGCGTCCGGGAGTTCCAGCGCCAGACCTCGCAGTTCACGGCAGGCAAGAACTTTCCCGCCACCGGTGGATTCGGGCCGTGGATGATGACGCCGGACGAGGTGGGTGAGGTCGCGAACATGGAGATCACCACGCGCCTCAATGGCGAGGTGATGCAGAACGCCCGGGCGTCGTTGCTGGTGTTCGATTTCGCCGACCTCATCGCCTATTGCTCTACGTTCTGCGAGCTCGCGCCCGGCGATGTGATCGTCACCGGCACGCCCGGGGGCGTGGGTGCCGCCCGCAAGCCCCCGGTCTTCATGGACGAGGGTGACGAGGTGGAAGTCGAGGTCACACCGCTCGGAACCCTGCGCCACCGTATCGTGGTGGGCTGAGACCAGCCGGCCAGCGAGGAGTCGTCATGAGAGTACTGGTCACCGGGGGCAATCGCTACATCGGCCTGGATCTGGTCTACGAGCTGGTCCAGCGCGGCCACGAGGTCACCGTGGTCAACAGCCACGAGGCGCCGCTGCCGGAAGGCGTGCGGCGGATTCACGCCGACCGCCGGTATCCGGGGGCGCTGGAAGCGGCGCTCGAAGGGCACTGCGACGATTTCGACGTGGTGTTCGATCACACCGCCTATCAGCCGGAGGATGTGGAGCCGCTGGTGCGGCTGTTCCGGGGGCGCATCCGCCAGTACATCTTCACCAGCTCTCAGGCGGTCTACCGCCGCAGCTTCGTCCAGCCCATCCGCGAGGACTTCCGCCGCCATGCCCCGGACGACGAGGATCCGCGCAAGGCCTACGGCGTGGGCAAGGTGCGGTGCGAGGACTACCTGCTGGGGCTCTGGCGCTCGGAAGGCTTCCCCGCCACCACCGCGCGGGTGGGCCACACGCTGGGCCCGCGCAGTCCCCAGGCGACCCGCGACCCCGCTTTTTTCGCCCGCCTCGAGGCGGGACGGCCGGTGCTGATCCCCGGTGAGGGCTACGCCGTCACTCAGCTCATCCATATCAACGACGTCGCCCGCGCCCTGGCGGCGATGGTGGGCAACGACCGGGTGAAAGGCGAAGCGTACAACGTCTCCGGCCGCGAGGTGGCGAGCATCGTCGGTGTGGTGAACCTCATCGGCCGGGCCATGGGCGTCAAGCCGGAAGTGGTGTCGGTGCCCATGGAGCTGGCACGCCGGCAGCAGCCGCCCCTGGTGCACTGGGGCGAAGCCGTGGCGGGCTCCGCCATGCTCGCCATCGACAAGGTGCTGCGCGACCTCGACTGGGAGCCGCGCTTCGGGATCGAGGACGGGTACCGGGACGCCTATGCCTGGTACGACCGCGAGGGCAGGCACTGGTACGAGTTCGACTTTTCCCGGGACGACGCGCTCCTCGCCGAGCTCGGTCGCGGCACCTGAGACCCGGGCCGCGCGCCGCGGTCCGTGGCAGCGGCCGTCAGAAGTCTAGCGAGGCGCCGACGGAGAGCATGTACAGGTCGTCCACGTCGAAGCCCTCGGCCTCGGCGCGCAGGGTTACGCGTCCCAGCTCGAAGCCCGCGCCGACGCCGTACGCCAAATTCTCGCCATCGGTGCTGACGTCACTCTCCGGCAGGTCGTCGTCGATGTCCAGGTCGAGGTCCCAGGCGATGACGCCGACCTTGGCGAACACGTCGATGAAGCCCAGGGGAAGGTTGCCCACGAGAAACGCGTCCCAGCCATCGAGCTTCGATTCCACGTCGAAGTCGGGGGTGTCGCCCTCCACGTCACCGAAGTCCACGTAGCCGGCTTCCAGGGCGAGCCAGGGCAGGAACTGGAACCCGGCGTACCCCTTCCAGGCGAAGTCCTCGTCGTCGATGTCGAAGTCCGCCACCCGGTCCTCGAGATCCAGTTCGTCATCGTTCTCGATGAACGAATAACCAGCGCCGCCCCCGAGGTAGAAGCCGGTGTCCCTGGCCATGGCCAGTCCGGGGGCGAGGGCCCATGAAAGCGCGCAGATCGCGACGGTCGACGCTCGAGACCACATGACGCAACTTCCTCGCGGTGTGGGAACGCGTGACATTACTCGCGGGCACCGCCCGGGTAATTGACGATCCTTAAGCGCGCGTGAAGCGCTGAGTTACCCGTCCACGCGTTTCGATCCCGGCCGCCCCACGGCCCCGGCGACCATGTCCCGTTGCTCTCGGCTCGACGGCTGCGTCGGTTTGCGGCCGCGGGTGACGTTGAACGGCTCCGTGTCGATGTCGTCGAGCACCGTTTCACCGGCAAGCACCGCGGCCTTCCACGCCTGGTGCTCGTCCTCCCGGCCCTGGAACTCGGGCATGACGCGCTCCGCGAACAGCTCGAGGCTCGAGCAAATGTCCTCGTGCGTGTTCTTGCCGGCCTGGTTGAGCAGGATGACCTGGTCGACGTTGGCGGCTTCGAGCTCGGCGAGACGGCTGCGAATGGTCTCGGGCGAGCCGATCAGCTCGCTGCCCGTGCGGCGCTGACCTTCCGGGGTGCGTTTCCATTCCTGGTAACGTTCCCAGAAGTTCACTGCGCCGGGCTCGAAGGGACCTTCCTTGTTGTAGAGCTGCAACGCGAACTGGAAGAAGGTCCAGCCGTCGGCCTTCTGCCAGGCCTCCTCGTCGGTCTCGCAGCACATGAATCCGGCCACCACCGCGATGTTCGGGTTCGCGCGATAGTCGCAGAGCTTCTCCTGGTGGCGCACGAACGTGTTGTAGTAGGCGTTGACCCACGCCCGGGCGGCGTCCAGGTCGGCGAACTTGAAGCACAGTGCGCCCATGCCCCGGTGCGCGGCGTACTTGATGGTGTCGAGCTGCGAGCACGCTACCCACAGGGGCGGGTGCGGCTTCTGCAGGGGTTTGGGGACCACCGCGCGCGGGGGAAAGTCGAAGAACTCGCCGTGGTATTCCCAGCCGTGATTCCAGAACATGGGGAGGGTCGCCCGCACCGCGTCCTCCCAGACGTCGCGCTTGTCGCGAAAGCGCAGGTTGAAGGGATGCAGCTCGGTCACCGACGAGCCTTCGCCGAGGCCGAGCTCCACCCGGCCGTCGGAGACCAGATCCAGGGTGGCGACCTTTTCGGCCACCCGGGCCGGATGGTTGGTGGTGAGCTGGATGATGCCGTGGCCGAGGCGGATGTTCCGGGTGCGCTGACTGGCGGCCCCCAGAAACACCTCCGGCGCGGAGGAGTGGGAGTACTCCTCCATGAAATGGTGCTCCACCTCCCACGCGTGGTCGAAGCCGAGCCGGTCGGCCAGCTCGATCTGCTCCAGGGACTGTTTGAACAGCGCGTGCTCGCTGCCGTCGTCCCAGTCCCGGGGTAGCTGGTGCTCATAGAAGATGCCGAACTTCATGCCCCTCTCCGTTCCCTTGGCTGATAGGGGGAGTCTTACACAAACCGGCGAGGAATTTCACAGCCCCGGCGGCGCGGGGTGAGTCAGCCCTTGGCCAGGGCCTCGAGCACCTTTTGCGGGTGATCGGCCGCCTTGGGCACGCGGCGCCAGTGCTTCTTCACCTTGCCGTCAGGGCCGATCCAGACGGTGGAGCGAATGACGCCCACGGTCTTCTTGCCGTACATGTTCTTTTCGCCCCAGGCGCCGTATGGCGCCATTACGATCTTGTCCGGATCCGAGAGCAGGGGGAAAGGCAACTCGTACTTCTCGGTGAACTTCCGGTGACTCGCGTCGTCGTCCGGCGACACGCCGAGGACCACCGCGTCGTGGCTCTCGATCTGCTTCCACAGATCCCGGAATCCGCAGGCTTCCTTGGTGCAGCCCGGGGTGTCGTCCTTGGGGTAGAAATAGACAATGACGTTTCTGCCCTTGAAGTCCGCGAGCGAGATCTCGTTGCCGTCTTTGTCGGGCAGAGTGAAATCCGGTGCCGCCTGGCCCTCTTCGATTGCCATGTCGTCTCCTCGTCGTGGCCTCACCTGATGCGGCGCCGAAAACTATCAGACCGGGATGCGTTGGTCCACGCGGGCGTTGCCGCCCGCGGGCGATGCCGCCCGGGGGAGACGAGCGGCCTCCCGGTGGAGGCCGCTCAGGGACGGCACGCTAGCCCGTCTTCACCTCGATCTTGCGCGGCCGCATCTCCGCCCGCTTGGGGATGTCGATGCGGAGCACGCCGGCGTTCAGGCTGGCTTCCACCGCGTCGGTGTCGAGCTGCTCCCCCGCCAGGGTGAAGCTGCGGCGATAGTGGGTGCTGCGGACATCCGCATACAGGGACTCCGTCTCCTGCGGCATGTCGATCTCCACTTCGCCTTCGACCACCAGAGCGTTGCGGTCGGTTTGGATGTCGAGGCGATCCCGGGACACGCCGGGCATGTCGAGCAGCAGCGTGATGCCGCCTTCGTGCTCGAAGATGTCACCGGCAGGGCGTATGGCCTGCGCAGCCCGTGCCGCTTCCGCGCCCTCCCGGGAAGTCACTCCGGATTCCGTACGCTTTTCCGTTACTTCGCTCATCGCGACCTCCTTGGTCCGATTGTTCGAACGATCAGTGCACTTCGATCTTGCGCGGCTTCACTTCCTCGCGCCGGCCGATCTGAATGTGCAGTACGCCATCGTTGTAGCGGGCGTCCACCTTGTCCGGATCCACGTCCTCCGGCAGCGTCAGAACCCGCTGAAACGCGCCGTTGAACCGTTCCCGCCGGTAGTACGTCGCCTCCTTCTCGGACTGCTCGGGGCGCTCACCGGAGATGGTCAACAGGTTCTTCTGCAGGGACAGGTTCAGAGTCTGCGGGTCGAGTCCTGCGGCAAACACGTACACGTCCACGCTGTCCGGGCTCGAGCCCACGTTGAGCGGCGGATACGTGCCGAGCCGGGTGGACCGGATGCTCGTTGGCCAGGGCGAGCCGAAAAGCTCGTCCCAGCTCGGGTCCCGGCCCCAGAGCTCGTCCAGCAGGCTGTCGAGATGCGAGCGGTTGCCAATCATGTCGCTACCTCCTGTGCTGAAGCACCTAGAGTCACCTAGCAAGTTACATTCCCCGATATAGGGCCTGCGGCTCGTGATTCAAGGGGCGTATGCCGTCGGCAGCGGTCTCAGGCGGGGTAGCGCCGTGCCAGGAAATCCAGTGCCGCCCGGGTCAGGGCCCGGGGCTGGTCATAGTGCACCATGTGGCCCGCCCCGGGTATGGCGACGTGCTCGGCATCCCCGATGCTCGCGACCCGCGCCTCGAGCTCGCCGGGGGCGAACTCGCCGCTCCACTCGTAGGGCAGCTGCGCGCGCCAGTATTCGTGTGCCAGATCGCCGCTGACCACCAGGGTGGGGCAGGTGACGTGACGCCAGTAGGGCTCGGTGGTGGTGAGATCCACGTCGACGAAAACGCTCTGCACCCGGGGGTCGAAGGCCCAGACCAGCTCGCCGGCCGCGTTGCGGCGGGTGGCGTGGTCCGCCAGCTCCCGGGCGCGTTCCACCGGCAGTCGAGGGTTGTTCGCGGTCAGCCGCTCGGCGGCGAAATCCAGACCGGGCAGCGGGCGCTGGCGGTCGGGAACGCTCAGCACGGCGACGATACGGCTGCCCTGTTCACGCAGGCGTGCCGCTTCGTCGGCCTCCTCGGGGCGCGCGGGCGGACCCAGGCCTTCCACCAGTACCGCAACACCCACCCGCTCCGGAAACAGGGCGGCGAAACGCACCAGGATCTGACCGCCGAGGCTGTGGCCGATCATGGCGGGGGCGCCGAGGTCCAGCGCCTCGACGATGCGATGGGTGTCGTAGAGGAAGTGGGGCATGGCGTAGCCGCCGGGCCAGTCGCTGTCGCCGTGGCCGCGAAGCTCGGGAATGAGCACGCGGTAGTGCTCCGCCAGCGGCTCGGCCACCGGCAGAAGGCTCCAGGCGACGTCGCGCATGCCATGGAGCATCACCAGCGGCCGCCCGTCGGGCGGTCCCAGCTCGAGCACGGAGAGCGCCACGCCATTGGCGTCCACCCGGTGGCGCACGGTCGCCATCAGGACGGGTCCCCGCCGAGCCGCCGGAACGCGGGGGGCCGACGCTCGATGAACGAGCGGACGCCTTCCCGGAAGTCGTCGCGCTGCAGGCTTTCCTCCATCCAGTCGTTGGATTCCCGCATCGACGCTCCCAGGGTCATGTTCAGGTGGCGGTAGACCTGCGCCTTCATCATCCGCAGGGACGTGGGCGACGCGGTGGCCGCGAGGTCGCGAATGTAGGCGGTGGCGGCGTCAACGCTCTCGCCGGCCTCGCACAGCCGCTCCGCCAGGCCCAGGCGTTCGGCCTCTTCGCCGTCGAACTTGCGGGCGCTCCAGAGCAGATCCAGGGCGCGGCCCGGGCCGACGAGTCGGGGCAGAATCCAGCTCGAGCCGTGTTCGGCCACCAGGCCCCGCTGGGAGAAGGCTGTGGTGAACTTCGCCTGGCGTTCCACGAAACGCATGTCCGAAAGCAGGGCGAACACGAAACCGAGTCCGGCGCAGGCGCCGTTGACCGCGGCGAGGATCGGCTTGCGCACGGCGAGCAGATAGCCGTAGGTCACCTCAAAATCCTCGCCCATGTCCGGATCCCCCGGCTCTGCGTTCAGCGCCGAAAGGTCCTCGGCGGTGCTGTCGCCGGAGGCCATGTCGTCTAGCGCGTTCATGTCCATGCCGGCGCAGAAGCCGCGGCCGGCGCCGGTGAGGACGATGCCCACGACCTGCGGGTCCGACTCGGCGGCGGCCACGGCGTGGCGGATCTCCTCGAGCATGCGCCGGGTGAACGCGTTCAGGGCGTCCGGCCGGTTCATGGTGATCACTGCCACCGGATCGTCGACCCGGTACTCGATTTCCTGATACATGGCGCGCTCCTCGCGTGAACCTTGCGGCAATTTACCGCATGGTCGCCGTGGTCCGCGAGCGCGAGCGGCCGCGACGGCGCGGCCATGGGGTATGATGCACGCGAATTTCGTTTCATCGGATGCTGCGTGAGCCGCTCCCTGACCGGATTCCTGGTGTTCTGCCTGTTGCTCGGTGCCGCCGCCGCCGCCGTGGTGTGGTACGTGGGCCCGACCCTGGCGGGTATCGTCATCGACACCGAGCGCCGCGAGCGTCCTTACTATCTGCTCGCGCTTCTGCCGGAGTCGGCGACCCGGGCGGCGGCGGGCGAGCGTTCCTACCGCGCGCGGTTCGCGAGCCTGGCCGCGGAGGAGGGCGGTGCGCCGGTGTGGTTGGGTGAGCAGGCGCAACCGGTGGAGGGCACGCACGTGCTCGACGTCGCGGCGGCGCAGTTGATCGAGTTCGATTCCGGGGGGTCGCTGGTGCAGCTGCTCACCAGCAGCGCCTATCGGGACCTGCGCGGCGCCGCCGACGCGCCCCGGACGCGGCTGCTGGGGACGGCGGTGCAGCCGGCGCAGGTGACCGCTGGGTCTGCTGCCGTGCTGGTGCTCTATGAGCACGACGTCGACGCTGCCGAGGACGCGCCGCTCGGCGCACCCGGCGAGGCGGGCTGGCTGAAACTGGTGCCGCGCTACGGCGGCGCGCTGCGGTGGCAGGCGGACGTGGACGGAATCCGCGACGCCGCCGGGTGGAACCGGCTGCTGCTCATCGAGTTCGCGAACGCGGCCGACGCCCGGGGCTGGCTGGATGATGCCGAGACGATGACGGAACGGGCCATCGCCGGACAGTACGTGGACGAGCTCGCGGTGCTCGTGCTTCAGCCGTCCGGCGGGCGGTAGAATAGACGCACGGTGCCGAATTCATCGAATTCCCCCAGGTTGGGGAAGGTCAGCGCGTCGATCTCGCCGATGCGTCGGTACCCAGGGTCGGGCAGTGTGACCACCCGCGAGTCGGCCACCAGCACCTCCCGGGCGTAGCCAGCGGCGGCATTGAGCAGCGGCAGGTTGGCGCGGTCGTAGAGCACGTCGGCCATCAGCAGCAGATCGTTGTCGTCGGGCAGGTCGCGGAGATCGCGCGCCAGGGCGGGCGCGACCCCGTTCAGTGCCGCGTTGCTCCCGGTGGCTTCGAGGGCCGCGGGATCGTCGTCGCAGGCGATGACGCGGGCGGCGCCGGCCAGGGCCGCGGCCACTGCCACCACGCCGGAACCGGAGCCGAGGTCCACGACGTTCCGGCCCCGCACCCACGCCGGGTGATCGAGCAGGTAGCGCGCTAGTGCCAGGCCGCTGCCCCAGCAGAAAGCCCAGTAGGCGGGGTTCGCTACCACGTCGTTCATCACCTCGGCCGGGAGCGGACCGAGCGGGAAGTCGGCGTTGATGAGGCCCAGCGTGATCTCCGGGCACCCGGGCAGACGCTGAGCCTCCACCCGCGCCATGGGAAGCGTTTCCTTGAGCAGCGAATCGAGTCGTTCGAGATCGGCGGCCGACATGCGGCGGGATCAAACCCGAAATCGGCGCCGAGGACAAGCAGGCGCCGCCCCGGGCTCGACATCGGCGGGGGCTTTTGCTTTCATCCCGCGCTGGTCCGTCTGGGGAAGTGCCATGCCCATGATTCTCAACGAAGAGCAGACCATGCTCAAAGACAGCGCCCGGGACTTCTGCGCCAGCAGTGCGCCCATCGCGCAGCTTCGGGCGCTTCGCGACGCGGACGATCCCGATGCTTTCGACCGCGAGACCTGGAACGCCATGGTTCAGCTCGGATGGGCGGGCATTCCCTGGTCCGAGTCCTACGGCGGTCTCGCGTTCGGCTACAAGGGCCTGGGCGTGGTGACGGAGCAGACCGGACGCACCCTCACGGCCAGTCCCCTGTTCGCCACCGTATGGGTGGGCGGCACCCTCATCGATCTCGGCGGCAGCGAGGCGCAGAAGGCCGAGCTGCTGCCGGCCATCGCCGGCGGCGAGCTGCTGCTGGCCCTGGCCCTGGAGGAATCCAGCCGCCACGACCCCTGCGGCATCGCCACCCGTGCCGAGGCTTCCGGCGACGGTTTCACCGTCACCGGGGAAAAGATCTTCGTGCTGGACGGCAACTCCGCCGATACCTTCGTAGTCGCCGCCCGCACCAGCGGCGACCCGGGCGATCGCGCGGGCATCACGCTGCTGCTCGTGGACCGTGGCGCCGACGGCGTGACCGTGACACGCACGAAGATGACGGATTCGCGCAATGCCGCGAACGTGAAGCTCGACGGGGTCCAGGTGTCCGGTGACGCCGTGCTCGGCGACGTGGACCGGGGCGCAGACGTGCTCGATCCCGCCCTCGACATCGCCCGCATCGGTCTGGCCGCGGAAATGCTGGGCGGCGTGCAGGAATGCTTCGACCGCACCATCGAGTACCTCAAGGAGCGGGAGCAGTTCGGGGTGCCGATCGGCTCGTTCCAGGCTCTCAAGCATCGGGCCGCGGATATGTTCTGCGAGGTGGAACTGGCGCGGTCCTGCGTGCTCGAGGCGCTGACGGCGCTGGACGAGCAGCGCGACCGCGAGGAGATCGCCCGGCTGGCGAGCCTGGCCAAGGCGAAGACGGGCGAGACGTTCACGCGCGTCTCGCGGGAAGGCATTCAGATGCACGGCGGTATCGGCATGACCGATGAGTTCGACATCGGCTTCTTCCTCAAGCGCGCCGCCGTGGCCGAGCAGACTTTCGGCGACGTCAACTTCCACCGCGACCGCTACGCGGCACTGGAGGGATACTGATACCGTAGCCCCCGTACGGGAGCGGCAGCGCGCCTATCCCGGGCGGTCGTCTCCAACCATGCGAGCGGGGTCGACGATGCGGTCGAACTCCGCTGCGTCGAGGTAGCCCAGTGCCAGGCACGCCTCGCGGAGGGTGAGCCCTTCGCGGTGGGCCTTCTGCGCGATCTCCGCCGACTTCTCGTAGCCGAGGCGGGGGCTCAGGGCCGTCACCAGCATGAGGCTGCGGTCGCGCAGCTCGGCGATGCGCGGCAGGTTCGCCTCGATTCCCGTCACGCAGCGCACCTCGAAGCTTGCCGCGGCGTCGGCCAGCAGGCGGGCGCTCTGCAGCACGTTGTAGGCAATCACCGGCTTGAAGGTGTTGAGCTGCAGGTGGCCGTGGCCGCCCGCCACCGTGACGGTGACGTCGTTGCCCATGACTTGGGCGCACACCATGGCCAGTGCCTCGCATTGCGTGGGGTTCACCTTGCCTGGCATGATCGAGCTGCCCGGCTCGTTTGCCGGCAGGACGATCTCCGCAATCCCGGTACGCGGGCCGCTGGCCAGTAGCCGGATCTGATTCGCCACGTGCATCAGGCTCACGGCCACGCGCTTGAGACTGCCGCTGACCTCCACCATGGCGTCGTGGGCGCTCATGGCTTCGAAGCGATTGCCGGCGCACACCAGCGGCAGTCCGGTGTCGCGGCGCAGCCGGTCCACCACGTTGCGCGCGAACCCGGCGGGCGCGTTGAGGCCGGTGCCGACGGCGGTGCCGCCGATGGCCAACTCCGCGAGACGCGCGAGCGCGTCGCCGACGGCGGCGCGGCCGCGGTCGAGCTGTGCGGCGTAGCCGCCGAACTCCTGTCCCAGAGTCAGGGGGGTGGCATCCATCAGGTGGGTGCGCCCGCCTTTGACGATGGCGTCGAAAGTCTCGGCCTTGCGCTGCAATGCGGTCTCGAGGGCGGCCAGGGCGGGCAGCGTCCGGTTCTCGATCAGGTCGAACGCGGCCAGGTGCATGGCGGTCGGGAACGTGTCGTTCGAGCTCTGACTGGCGTTGGCGTGATCGTTGGGCCGTACACGCTTCTCGGTGGTGAAATCACCGCCGAGAATCTCGGTGGCCCGATTGGCCACGACCTCGTTGACGTTCATGTTGGTCTGGGTGCCGGAGCCCGTCTGCCAGACCAGCAGCGGAAACTCGTCCTCCGTGAGCGTCCCCTCCAGGATGTCGTCGCACGCGCGCGCGATGGCGTCCGCCGGCGCCTGATCGAGGACGCCGAGATCAGCATTGGCCAGCGCGCAGGCCTTCTTGAGGCGCGCGTAGGCGCGCACCACCTCGGCGGGCATGCGCTCGTCGCCGATGGGGAAGTTTTCGAGGCTGCGCTGCGTCTGCGCGCCCCAGTAACGCGCGCTCGGCACCTGCACGGATCCCAGACTGTCGTGCTCTTCCCGAAAGCTGGTCATGGCCGTCCTCCTGTGTCGCGAAACGGTCGCGGCGCGCTCACCGCCGGCGGCGGATACCGATGGTGCGTCCCATCTGCTCGGGAAGCGGCAGTGTCCGGTGTGCGCTCATGAGTGCCCGAATGCGGTCGAGCGCCGGCTCCGGGAACGGCGCCGCCCGGCGGTCCGGCAGGGCCACGTTCAGGGCGATCTGCTCCGACGTGGCCGCCAGGTCCCCGCGCTCGGCGTGGTACATGCGCTCGAAGAAATGCAGCCGCTTGTCGTCCTGGTCGAGGAGCTGAAACTCGACGCGCACCGGATCGTTCAGCACCAGCTCCGCCAGATAGGTGACGTGTACTTCCAGCGTGAAGCAGGCGCCGGCGCCTCTGGCGGTGTAGTCCGCGCCGACGCCGAGCAGATCGTAGACGTGGTCCAGGGCGCGGTCGAAGACCACATGGTAGTAGGCCATGTTCATGTGCCCGTTGTAGTCGATCCACGCCGGCTCCACCTTCTGGGGCGGACAGACCAGCGGTGCTCCGGGCTGTTCAGTGCCGCGCGACATGGGTTCATCTTACCTTGACCGGCATTGTGTGAGTACGGATGATCCCGGCAAGGGCAGGGCACGCCCGGGGGAAGGGTCCCCGGATGCTGCAGGGAACGCGAGGGAAGAACTTGGCAGGCGACGTATCGCCCCGGAGCGGGGCCCAGGACCAACTGAGGTTCATCACCAAGCTCTCGTACGGCTTCGGCCAGGCGGCGGAAGGGCTGAAGAACGGCGCCTTTGCGGTATTCCTGTTCTTCTACTACGTGCAGGTGCTCGGGCTCTCCGGCACCTATGCCGGTGCGGCTGTGGGCATCGCGCTGATGTTCGACGCCGTCACCGATCCCCTGGCGGGCTCGTTGTCCGACAACTGGCGTTCCCGGCTCGGCCGCCGGCACCCGTTCATGTACGCGTCCGCGGTGCCGCTGGCCATCGCCTTCTACTTTCTGTTTTCGCCGCCGGACATCAGCGGCTTTCTCCTGTTTCTCTGGTTGCTGGTGTTCGCGATTCTCACCCGTGGCGCCATGACCCTCTATCACGTGCCCCACATCGCGCTGGGGGCCGAGTTGTCCGACAACTTCGAAGAGCGCACCACGGTGGTCGCGTATCGCCAGTTCTTCTCCACCTTCGGGATGCTGATGGCCTTCGCCATCGGGTTCGGCCTGTTCTTCTACGAGACCCCGGACGTCGACCACGGCCAGTTCCGGATCGAAGCCTACGCGCCGTTCGCCGCCTTCCTGTCGGTGTTGATGGTGGCCTCCATCGTGCTGTCCGGCTGGGGCACGCAGTCGCGGATTCCGTACCTGCCGCAGCCCAAGGGGACGGCGGAGCCGGTGACGGCGCTGGGCTCGCTCAAGCGCACCTGGATCGAGATCGCCCAGGCGCTCACCAACCGCTCGTTCCGGTGGCTGTTCACCGGGGTGCTCATCGTTTTCATGATGGTGGGGGTCGACACCGCCCTCAATCTGCACATGAACACCTACTTCTGGGAGTTGTCTAGCGAGGGCAACATCGTCTTCTTCGCCGCCTATCCCATCGGCATCATGGTGGGCGCGCTGTTCGCCCGGCGCGTCAATCAGATTTTCGACAAGAAGCCCTCGATCGTCTTCGGCACCGCCTGGTGGTCGGCGTGCCAGATTCTGCCCGTGGTGCTGCGGTTGCTGGGCTGGTTTCCGGAAAACGGCACCGGCGAGCTGCTCACCACCCTGGTAGTGGTGAAGTTCCTGCAGGGGGCCGGCGTGGTCCAGGCGCTGGTCACGTTCAGCTCCATGGTGGCCGACATCGTCGACGAGCACGAGTTGACGACGGGCAAGCGCCAGGAAGGCATTTTCTTCGCCTCCGTGTCGTTCTCCGGCAAGTTCACGTCGGGCATCGGCAACGTGGTCGGCGGCATCGCCCTCGACCTCATCAACTGGCCGCGGGGCGTGGAGATTCAGACGGCGGCGGACGTGCCGCCCGAGACCATCGTCTGGCTCGGCCTCATCTACGGCCCCATCGTCGCCGGTTTCGCCGTGGTGAGCGTCTGGTGCTATTCCAAGCACCGGCTCGACCGTCACCGGCACGCAGAGATCGTCAGGGAGCTCGAGGC
>JBMCWS010000037.1:0-22790 GCA_048621375.1 Pseudomonadota bacterium
GCTCTCGACAGCCCGGAAAGCTTGCGGAAACGCTTCGGCCGATGTCCCTCGCGCTGCAGCACCGCCTCGCCGCCCTTCTCCGCGAAACGCCCGCCGAACAGCTCCGGCGCTCGCGCGCACAACGCGCTCACCACGTCGCGGAAATCCAGCTCCGGGCGCAGCTTGCGCCGATTCATGAGGCGGGCGACCTCCGCTTCCACCGCCGTCAAGCCCGGGTTGTAGCGGTTCCCGTCGGTCTCCAATGCACCCGTATAGCCGATACGCGAAAGAAAGGCAGCAGCGAGCGAACCCTCGGCATGGTAGTTCAGCGCTTCCACCGCATCGAAGACGCCCTCGAAGAGCGCGAGCAGTTGCACGTAGTCGAACATGCCGATGCGGTTGTGCACGAATTGGCGAAAAGGCGCCACATTGCCGCGCCGGTGGGTGAATTCCCGATACACCGAGCGCGCGTGCTCCAGACGATTGCGGAAGACGATGATGCCGCGCGTTCTTAGAGACAGATGCCGGTTCAGTTTGTCGACCAGCGCACCGAGAGACTCGACATGCTGCGGATTCGCCCACGCCTCGGCTGACAGCACGATGACGCGCGCGTCACTGCCCTCGATCTCGTCGACCAGCCGGTCCGCGGATCGCTGCCAGGCCTCGGGCCGGTTGTAGTAGGCGTAGACGAGCCGCGCATGGCGAACGCCAACCTCAGGCTCCGCGTGATGGAGCCCGGTGGTCGGGTACAGGATTCCGGCGGACGCGAGCGAATCGCGCATCCGATACAGCCGATTTTGAATCGACGATGTCCCGGTCTTGTAACAGCCGAGATGCACGATCAACTCGCGCCTCATTCAGGTGCAGCCCGCATCCCTGGAAAGCCTTATGGTTCCCGATCTCGTCTCGCCAGTCGAGCGAATCTCTGCGGGTCGGCGGCCCCGTGTGCGGTACCGCACGATGGAGTAGAATGGCTGATCCTGCACACCCGGCCCAGGTGTTGGAACTGGTAGACAAGCTGGATTTAGGTTCCAGTGCCTTCGCGGCGTGTGGGTTCGACTCCCACCCTGGGCACCAGACACCGCCGCGCTACGTCTTCTGGGCGACCCACGAGGCTCGCGTCATTCCCAGCCCGCGATAGGCGGGTATCTCGATATCCGAGTACTTGTTGATGCGCGAGAGTCCGCACCGGGTCAGCATGTCGGATATGCATTGCTCGCCCAACGCCCAGAAGTTGGTCTTGTCGCCGTTGAATCCCCAGATCCATTTGCAGTACGCCGGGTCGGAATGGCTGCACTTGATGGTCTCGAGAACGATCCAGCCGCCCTTCCTGAGCGACTTGCAAGTCAATTCCAGAGAGCGCAGCGGGTTCGGCAGGTGGTACAGGGTGCCGAGGTGCAGGGCGAGATCGAACGCGTCCGGGCGTACGAACTCCTCCGCGCTCTCCATGAGAAACGTGGCCTCCACACCCATCTTGTCGGCCAGGGCCGTCGCCACGGCAAGGTGGGACTTTCGAACGTCGATACCCACCGGCCGGGCATCGATGTTCTGTGCCAGATGGAGCGAGTTGTAGCCGAGATTGAAGCCCACATCCAGGACGGAGGGCGCGTCCGGCAGACTGACGTGCTCCAGGGCGGTCATCAGCTTTCGCAGCGGATAGGCGTTGAACGGCTGGAACGTTTCGTATTGATCCGACCTGGGGCCGGAGTCGAATTGCAGGAGCATTCGCCACGGGGCGTGCTCAGCGAGAAACGACTCAGCCCACGCCCGGTCGACGCCCGATATGATCCACTCGCCGTTGCTCACGGGACGCCCTCCACCTGATTGGATCGACGATACCTGTTGTTCGCGGGCGGAGTCCACGGTCCGCGCGGTGTGGCCGAAGGTGACAGACCGGTGTACGCACATCGGTCGACGTATCTCAATGCGCCGCCGCAGCCGCCGTAGCAGCATCGATCCCGTGGTGTCGGGAGGGCTTGCTGATGCGGCTTCGGTTCGTGGCTCTGGCACTCGGCGTGACGCTCGCCGCCGCAGCCGGCTCACTCGAGGCGGAGCCGCCCCACCCCGCCTCCGGATTCACCCTCTACTCGGCTCAGGGCATCGACACCACCTTGCCCGACTTCCCGCAGGAGGTGGCAGGCGGGGCGCTGGAATGGGACAAGAGCTACTTCACCGGGGTGGGCTACACCTTCGGCACGCCGACCCCCGGCATCCTCGATCGGGCATTCCGGGCGCTGCGCGCGTACGGGGCCTCCACCGGCGTGGAGCTGATCGAGGTGAAACACCGAGGCCTGCAAAGTCACCTGGAATCCACGGTCGCCTACCGCATCAACTCGCCGTACTGGTACATGGGGCCGGTGGCCAGCCGGTTCGGCTACAGCCTCGGGCTCTCGTACGGGCACGACCTGCCGCGCTACGAACGCGCGCCGGACGGCGACCGCGAGCGTCTGCTCACGTACATGGCCTACGAGCTGGAGTTCAGGCTGCGCGACATCGACCGGGTCAGCCTGGTGACGCGCCTGCACCATCGCTCCGGCGCCTACGGCCTGCTGGCGCCCCGCGGCGCGGGGTCGAATTTCCTGGCCTTCGGCGTGCGCATGCACTGGTGAGGGCGCGGGCGAACAACCCTTCACATCGCCTTACACCCGGCGCCGCGACCGTGTAGTACCGTGCGTGACGCAGTTCACAGACAGGTCAGCCACCCCTTATGGGAATCGTCAGAGCAGCACTCGTCACCACCCTGAGCCTTGCAGTCTCGTCGACCGCGCTGGCGGGCGCCATCGTCTCCGGCGACGGCAACGAGACCTGCTGGCAGGCCGCCGGCCCGGAGTGCACGGCCCGACAGATCTCGTTACACCACGAATGGCAGGGAAATGACCCCAATGGCCAGGGCGCGGCGTGGATCTCCTACGCCGACACCGGCGCGCAAGGCAACACTCTGACCCCTCGCGGGATCGGGCAGCCGGGCATCGCCGGCCATGACGGCAGCCCGGGCGTCCCGCACCTCGGCGTGCACGAATCGCTCGGCCCGGTGAGCATCGGCGACCGGCTCGTCCTGGATCTCTGGGCCGACGACACGGCCCGGGTCACGCTCCGCTACCGCGAAGGCGCCGCCTCGTCCGGGGGCGTCGCCAGCCAGCTCCTCGCTCCGAACTTCAGCCAGGACGTGTGCGCGGACGGCCCCGGCGGCTGCGAGCCGGAAGACCGCGCGCACCTGACCTACACTTTCACCGGCAACGACCTCCGGCTCGCCGGCCCCAACGCCTTCTATCTGGAGTTCCTCACTTACCAGGTGGGTACCGGAACCACGAACCCGAGCAACCCCTTCGGTCTGCTCTACAGCGGCCGTATCGAGAGCGGCGGCGACGCCATCGCCGTCGCCGAGCCGCCCTCGCTCGGCCTTCTCGCCGGCGCCGGACTCGTGAGCCTCGTCGTCATCCGCCGGCGCCGCCCCATGTGAACCACCCGCCGCCATGGACTCCCCTTACCGATTGACTATAATCAATCGGTAAGGAAGGGGGAGCGGATCCCGCAAGCAAGCGACCCGGATCGCCAAGGAGGGCAGCAGACCCTCCCCGTTTGCGGCCCCTTTCCTTGACGCGGGAATCGTTGGGGTAGAGAAGATCACCGACTGATACACCGACCTGGTAGCCATGGAGCGGCCGGGAAGACGTGTTTCCGAAGGCTCTGGCCCGGCGTCCGAACGAGAAAACGCGACAGGGGTCAGCGCCAGGCTTCATGCTCAGGTGTTTCGCGAACAATCGAGTGCTGCTCCTTCAGGGGCCCATGGGCCCGTTCTTCCGGCGCATGAAGCGCGCACTCGAGGCCAGCGGCGCCACGGTGTTCAAGATCAACTTCTGCGGCGGCGACGCCCTGTTCTACCCCACCGGGGCCACGCCCTATCTCGGCGACCTCGAGAGCTGGCCGGCGTTTTTCGGCGAGTTCATCGACACACACCGCATCGACACGGTGCTGCTCTTCGGCGACTGCCGCCCGCATCACGCCGCTGCGGGGCGAGTCGCCCGCGCCCGGGGGTTGTCGATCTACGTCTTCGAGGAAGGCTACCTGCGGCCGGACTACGTCACGGTGGAGGACGGCGGCGCCAACAGCTATTCGTCGCTGCCCCGTGATCCCGAGGTATTCCGCCGCTTCAGCCCGCATCCGAGCGCCCGTCACCAGCCGCTCCGGGTGCGCCACGCATTCGGCTGGAGCGCGCTGTACGCCTCGCTCTACACCGTGGCCAAGTTCCTCATGGGCTGGCGCTACCGGCGCTACCGGCACCATCGCTCGCTGAACCCGGGCCACGAGATCGTGGTGTGGGCCCGGGCCGCCGCGCGCAAGCTCCTCTACCGGGTGAGCGAGCGCGGCCTGCTCGACACCCTCACCGGCCCCTTGAGCGGGGGCTATTACCTGGTGCCCCTGCAGGTGCACGGCGACGCCCAGATCAGCGTGCACTCGCCGTTCGACTCCGTGCCCGACTTCATCGACGCGGTGCTGGCCTCGTTCGCCGCGCACGCCCCCGCGGACCGGCTGCTCGTGCTCAAGCACCACCCGCTGGACCGCGGCTACCACGACTACACCCGGCTGGTGGAACGGCTGACCGCCGAGCACGGCCTGGACGGGCGCGTGCTCTACGTGCACGATCTGCACCTGCCGCGGCTGCTCGACCATGCCGCCGGCACGGTGGTGATCAACAGTACCGTGGGGCTTTCCTCGGTGCACCACGGCACGCCGGTGCACGTGCTCGGCGACGCCATCTACAACATACCCGGGCTCGCGCACCAGGGCACGCTGGCTGCCTTCTGGTCCGATCCCGGCGAGCCGGACATGGCTCTGTACAGAAACTTTCGTGCCTGGCTGTGCGCCTACAACCAGGCCAACGGCAACTTCTATGCGCCGCTCGCGGAATACGCGGAGAGCGCGGGGCTGCGCTGGCCCCCGCTGTTCCCCGCGCCCGGCGACGCGAAGCAGGCGGCCGGGGCGGTGGACGACGACTCCGTGCCCCGGCAGGCCTCGGTGTAACGGCCTATGCGCAAACTGATCATGGCGGCACTCAACGTCTCATTGCTGGCAGCGTGCACCACCCAGCCCCGGCCCCCCGGCGCCGCCGCGGCGGAGGCTGCCGCGCCGCCGCCCGCGCTCCCGGAGCCGGTACAGGCGGTGCTCGACCGCGAGCCGGACGGCGTGCCCGCCACCCTGAGCAGCAGCCCCTGGGGCGGCGACGCCACCCTGGTGCCGGGCACCGCGTACCAGGCCGCCAGCGGCCGGGAGTGCCGGCCCTTCACCCTCGAGGCGGAGGGCTACCGGCGCCCGAAGCTGGCGTGCCGGGGGGATGACGGCACCTGGCACGAAGCCCGCGTTCTGACGGAGATCCGCCCATGAGCCGAGCCTGGATCGCACTCCTCGCGCTCACCGCGTGGGTTGCCGCGCCTGCGGCGGCACAGGTCACCGGCATGGGCGACGTGCCGCAGGAAGACCGGGCCGAGCTGATTCCGGACGAGCTCGAGCCACCCTCGGCGGTGGACTGGCGGACCGGCACCAACGGTCCGGTCACGAGCGACGGCGATAGCGCCGACGACGGTATCCGCCCCTTCGGCGCCAACCTCTTCAACGGCGGTTTCCGCGGCCCCCGTGCCTCGGGGCTGAACCCCGACTACCGCATTCTCCCCGGTGACCGGGTGACCCTGCGCGCCTGGGGCGCGGTGGAGCTGAACACCGTGCTGCCGGTGGATGCCCAGGGCAACATCTTCGTGCCGTCGGTGGGGCCGGTTAAGGTGCTCGGCGCCACCGGCGACGAGCTCGACCAGCGGGTGAAGACCGCCATCAACGAGGTGTACACCGACAACGTCTCGGTCTACACCAACCTGCAGGGGGTGCAGCCGGTGGCGGTGTTCGTCACCGGCTACGTGGAGAACCCGGGCCGGTATGCCGGCAACCCGCGGGATTCGCTGCTCTATTACCTCGATCAGGCCGCCGGCATCGCCCCCGCCACCGGCAGCTTCCGCGACGTCCGCGTGCTGCGCGATGGCGAGACCATCGCCGAGGTGGATCTCTACGAGTTCCTGCGCGACGGCCGCCTGCCCCGGCCTCAGTTCGAGGACGGCGACACCATCGTGGTCGAGCCCCGGGGGCCGGTGGTGGCGGTGGAGGGCGACGTGGCGGAGCCGTTTCACTTCGAGCTCACAGCGCCCTCCGTGGCCGGCGCCACCCTGCTCGAGCTCGCCGAGCCGAAGCCGGGGGTCTCGCACGCGCTGCTGCGCGGGGTGCGTGACGAGCCCGGCCCCATCTCCCGGTACCTGACCCTCGAGGAATTCCGCGACGCCGAGATCCGCGCCGGCGACGAGGTGCTGCTCTCCGCCGACCGCCGCGCCGACACCATCGTGGTTCAGGTGGAAGGCAGCTACGAGGGGCCGTCCCGGTTCGCGGTGCCGAAAGACGCCACGCTGATGGAGCTTTTGAACCTGGTGCCCGTGGACCCGGAGATGTCCGCCACCGAGAGCGTCTCGATCCGCCGGGAAAGCGTGGCCCGGCGCCAGCGCCAGTCCCTGGAGGACAGCCTGCGCCGGCTCGAGACCACGTATCTGGGCGCCTCTTCCGCCACCGCGGAGGAAGCGAACATCCGCGCCTCGGAGGCCGAGCTCATTCAGAACTTCGTCGAGCGCGCCCGGCAGGTGGAACCCACCGGCCGCATGGTGGTGGCCGACGGCGGCCGCATCGCCGACATCCGCCTGCAGGACGGCGACGTGATCACCATCCCCGAGCAATCCGAGTCCCTGCTGGTGACCGGCGAGGTGCTGATTCCCCAGGCCATGGTCCACGTGCCCCGCCAGGGCGCCCGGGACTACATCGCCCGCGCCGGCGGCTTCACCGAGCGCGCCGACCGCGGCCGGGTGCTGGTGGTGCGCCAGAACGGGGAAGTGGTGCCCGCCCGCGGCGTCGACCTGCGCGGCGGTGACGAGATCCTGGTGCTGCCGGAGGCGCCGGTGAAAAACCTGCAGCTCGCCTCCACCCTCTCGCAGATCGTCTACCAGATCGCCATCGCCACCAACGTGGCGATCAACATCTGATGGCCCAGGCGGAACGCTCGCCGTGGCAGATCACCTGGAGCGTCTGGCACGCCATGTTCATGCGCGAGGTGCTGGCGCGCACCATGGTGAACCGCTTCTCGTGGTTCTGGATGCTGGCGGAGCCCATCGCCTACGTGGTGATCATGGTGTGGGTGCGCGAGCTGCTCGGGCGCATCCGCTTCATCATCGGCGCGGATTTTATCCCCTGGCTCATCGTCGGCCTCACCACGTTCTTCCTCTGGCGCGAGGCGGTCATCCGCTCGCTGGGGGCGGTGAGCGCCAATCAGGGGCTGTTCGCCTACCGCCAGGTGCACCCGGTGGACCCGGTGCTGGTGCGCAACATTCTCGAGGGGCTGCTGAAGACCGTCGTCCTGATGCTGCTCATCATCGGCGCCAGCTTCCTCGGCTACGACGTGGTCCCCGCGGATCCCCTGGGCGCGGTGGCGGCCTGGCTCGGCATGTGGCTGCTGGGGCTCGGCTTCGGGCTCATGGCCTCGGTGGGCGCCACCCTGGTGGACGAGATCGACATGGTGGTGCGCCTGGCCATGCTGCCGACGTTCCTGCTCACCGGGGTAATCATTCCTCTCCACGCTGTGCCTCACAGCGTGCTGGAGTACCTGCTCTACAATCCCATGCTGCACGGCGTGGAAGGCATCCGCATCGCCTTCTTCGACGGCTACAAGTCGCTGAACGGCATCGACCCGTTCTACCTTTGGAAGTGGAACCTGGTGACCATCGCCCTGGGGCTCGCCCTGCACATGCGCTTCGCCACGAGGTTGAAAGCCAAATGATCGAGGTGCGCGACGTCTACAAGCGGTACATGAACCATCACGGCAGCGACTGGGTGCTGCGCGGGGTGAGCTTCGAGGTGCCCCGCGGCGTGAGCGTCGGGGTGGTGGGCCGCAACGGCGCCGGCAAATCCACCCTGCTGCGGCTCATCGGCGGCATGGATGCCCCCAACCGGGGCAAGATCGTCCGCCACGGCCGGGTCTCGTGGCCCATCGGTCTGTCCGGCGGCTTTCAGGGTTCCATGACCGGGCGGCAGAACACCAAGTTCGTGGCCCGCATTCACGGCGACGGCGCGGCCATCGACGAGATCATCGACCATGTCGAGGCCTTCGCCGAGCTCGGGCGGGCCTTCGACGAGCCGGTGCGCACCTATTCCAGCGGCATGCGCGCCCGGCTCGCGTTCGGGCTGTCACTCGCCTTCGATTTCGATCTCTACCTTTCCGACGAAGCCACCGCCGTGGGCGACATGGCGTTCCGCGCCAAGGCCAAGCAGGCGTTCGAGGAGCGCGTGGGCCGCGCCGGGCTGATGATGGTCTCCCACGGCGAAGGCATCCTCAAAGAGCTGTGTCAGGCGGGCATCTGGCTCACCGGCGGCGAGGCGCTGTGGTTCGACGACATCCGCGACGCCCTGGCCGCCTACCGGGAGAGCATGAAGACCCGATGAACGCATTCTTCCGCAAGCACCCGTATTGGCTGGCCGCGGTGGTGAGCATCGTGGCGGTGGCGCTCTACTGGTCGCTGTGGGCCACGGACCGCTACGTCTCGAAGGCCAACATCGTGCTGCAGAGCGCGAGCATCGCTCAACCCGAGTTCAGCGTGAGCTCGATACTGAGCGGCGGCAGCTCCAACGACCTGCTCATGCTGCGCGACCACCTGCGCTCGGTGGACATGCTGAGAAAGCTCGATGCCGAGCTGGATCTGCGCGGCCATTATTCCAGCGGCGCCATCGATGCCTTCTCCCGTCTCGGCGACGACGTGCCCATCGAGAAGTTCCACGCCTACTTTCTCGACCGGGTGAGCGTCGAGCTTGACGAGTACGCGCAGGTGCTGCGCATCCGGGTCTCGGCCTACGACCGGGAGGCCGCGCACGCCATCGCCGCCATGCTGCTCGAGGCCGGCGAGCGTCACATGAACCTGCTGAATCAGCGTCTGGCCGCAGAGCAGGTGGAATTCATCGAGACCCAGGTCGCCGAGCTGCGCGAGCGGCTCGACGAGGCCGTGAACGCGCTCATCGCGTATCAGAACGAGCAGGGTCTGGTTTCCCCCACCGGCACGGTCGAGAGCCTGAGCGGCGTGATCGCGAGCCTGCAGGCGGAGCTCGCGAGCCTCAAGGCCCAGCACCGGGCGCTGGGGGCCTCCCAGAGCGCGCGCGCGCCGGAGCGGGTGCGCCTGGCCAACCAGATCGACGCCCTGCAACGCCAGATCGAGATGGAACGCCACCGGCTGGCGGGCCGTTCCGGCGGCGGGCTCAACCGCAAATCGGCCGAATACGAGAACCTGCGGCTGCAGGTGGAGTTCGCCCGGGAGATGTATCAGGGTGCGCTGGGGGCGCTCGAGAACACCCGGGTGGAAGCGGCGCGATCGCTGAAACAGGTGTCGGTGCTGCAGAGCCCCACCCGGCCGGAATACGCCGGCGAGCCGAAGCGGTTGTACAACATTACGGTTTTCGCCTTGCTGGCGGCGCTGGCGGCGCTGATCGCCCATCTGCTGGCGGCGATCGTGCGGGACCATCGGGACTGAGAACGGGAAAGCGATGCGAAGAAAAGGGCTCATCCTCGCCGGCGGCTCGGGCACGCGGCTCTATCCCCTCACCATGGGGATGAGCAAGCAGCTCCTGCCCGTCTACGACAAGCCGATGATCTATCACCCGCTGACCACGCTCATGTACGCGGGCATCCGCGACATTCTGATCATCGCCACCCCCGAGGACCTGCCCCGTTTCCGGGCCCTGCTCGGCGACGGTCACGGCTGGGGCCTCGACCTCCACTACGTCGAGCAGCCGTCGCCGGACGGGCTCGCCCAGGCGTTCCTGCTCGGGCGTGAGTTCATCGGCAACGACCCGTGCACCCTGGTGCTCGGCGACAACATCTTCTACGGCCAGGACCTCGGCGCCACCCTGCGCCGGGCCGCCGACCGCACGGAGGGCGCCACCGTGTTCGGCTACCACGTCCAGGACCCGCAAGCGTACGGGGTGGTGGAGTTCGACGCCGACGGCCGGGCGGTGGGGCTCGAGGAAAAACCCGAGCAGCCGCGCTCGAGCTACGCCGTCACCGGGCTCTACTTCTACGACAATGACGTGGTGGAGATCGCCGCCGGCATCAAGCCGTCGCCCCGGGGCGAGCTCGAGATCACCGACGTGAACAAGCACTACCTCGAGGCCGGCAAGCTGCAGGTGGAGCTGCTCGGCCGCGGCAGCGCCTGGCTCGATACCGGCACCCATCAGTCGCTCATCCAGGCGGGCCTGTTCGTGCAGACCATCGAGGAGCGCCAGGGGCTGAAGATCGCCTGCCCCGAGGAGGTGGCGCTGCGCATGGGCTTCATCGACGCCGCCCAGCTCGAACGGCTCGCCCAGCCGCTGCTGAAGAGCGGCTACGGCGAATACCTCATGAGACTCCTGAACGAGCGGATTTTCTGATGCAGTTCTTTCCCACCGACATTCCGGACGTGGTGCTGATCGAGCCGAAGCGCTTCGGCGACGCCCGCGGGTTCTTCTATGAATCCTACTCGGCGCGCACGTTCGCCGAGCACGGCATTCACGCCCACTTCGTGCAGGACAACCACAGCCGCTCCGCCCAGGGGGTGCTGCGCGGTTTGCATTACCAGATCTGGCAGCCCCAGGGAAAACTGGTGCGGGTCACCGCCGGCGAGGTGTTCGACGTGGCCGTGGACCTGCGCAAGAGCTCGCCCACGTTCGGCCGCTGGGTGGGGGAATGGCTTTCCGCCGACAACGCCCGCATGCTCTGGGTGCCGCCCGGCTTCGGCCACGGCTTCTACGTGACCAGCACCCACGGCGCCGAGTTCCAGTACAAGTGCACGGACTACTACGCGCCCACGCACGAGCGCTCCATCGTCTGGAACGATGCCGAAATCGGCATCGACTGGCCGCTGATCGGCGGTCGCGCCCCCACCCTCTCCGCCAAGGACGCGGCCGGGCTGCCCCTGGCCGAGGCCGAGGTGTATCCGTGATGGCGCGGAAGGTCCTGATCACCGGCGGCAATGGCCAGCTCGGCCGCGAGCTCGCCCACACGGCGCCCGGGCACGCCGAGGCCGTGGCCCTGCCCCGGGACGCGCTGGACATCACCGACCCGGACAGCGTGCACGCCGCCCTGGATGCCCACCATCCCGACGTGCTGATCAACGCCGCCGCCTACACCGCGGTGGACAAGGCCGAGGCGGAAGCCGACACCGCCGCGGCGGTGAACGCCCACGGCCCGGGGGTGCTCGCCCGCGCCGTGGCCGCCCGTGGCATCCGCCTGCTTCACGTCTCCACCGATTTCGTCTTCGACGGGCAGGCCAGCACCCCCTACCGCCCGGACGACCCGCCGAATCCCCTCGGCGTCTACGGCCGCACCAAGCTCGAAGGCGAGGAACGGGTGCTGGCCGCCGCCGACGATCATTCGCTCATCGTCCGCACCGGCTGGGTCTACGCCGGCCACGGCCACAACTTCGTTCACACCATGCTGCGGCTGATGCGCGAGCGCGACGAGCTCGCCGTGGTGGCCGATCAAGTGGGCACCCCCACCTGGGCGCGCGGGCTGGCCCGGGCGCTCTGGGGCTTCGTCGACCGTCCGCAAACCGAAGGCGTCTATCATTGGTCCGACGCCGGGGTGGCGAGCTGGTACGACTTCGCCGTGGCCATCGGCGAGGAGGCAGAGGCGCTCGGCCTGCTGCCCCGGCAGGTGCCGGTGCGGCCCATTCCCACCCGGGAGTTCCCCACCCCGGCGCGGCGCCCGGCCTACAGCGTGCTGGACAAGACCGCCACCTGGCAGGCGCTGGAGCTTCACCCCGAGCATTGGCGCGTGGCGCTGCGGAGCATGCTGTGCGACCTGCGCTGAGCCTCTGGCCCTTCGCCATCGGCCCCGGTGCCCTGCGCTGCGCCCACCAGGTGCGCTGCACCAGCGCGCGCCACCGCCAGTACACGGCCCTGGGCGACGACCCGCAGTTCCTGGCCACGCGCCCGCTGCCGTCCGGCTGGTACATGCTCGAGGTGTTGCTGAATCTGCCGGTGCCGAGCTGCGCCGCCGGGCTCTACGTCGACACCGGCCGGGGCGTCTCGGAAGACGACTGCCATCGCCTGCCCGTGCAGTCGGGCCGGATGGCCAAACGCCTGATTCATCTGCCCGTCCGCGCCCGGGTGCGGTTCGATCCGTGCCAGGCGGAAGGAAACTTCGCCCTGCAGCACTTCCGGCTGGTGCGCATGCCCCGCCGCGCCGCCCTCGACCGCATGCGCCGCAAGCTCGCCGGGCACCGCGAAGCACCCGCAACCGGCGGCAGCGATCTGCCGGACGAGGAATCGGCGCTGTGGCGCCGCTACGACCGATTGTTCGCCGAGCTGTCGTGCCAGGACGCCGGCAGCTATGCGCGCTGGATCGCCGAACAGGAACAGCCGGGGATACCCTCGGAGGAAGAGCAGCAGGCCGCCATGGCCACCTGGCACCGGCAACCCGTCTTCTCGGTGGTGGTGGCCACCCACGACACCGACGAGGCCCACCTGCGGCAGTGCCTGGAGAGCGTGCTCGGGCAGACGTACCCGCACTGGGAGCTGTGTATCGCCGACGACGCCTCCAGCACGCCCCGCGTGCGCGCGGTGCTGGAGGAATTCCGCGCCCGGGACCCGCGCGTTCAGGTGACCTACCGCTCGGAAAACGGGCACATCGCCCGGGCCGGCAACAGCGCCCTGGCCCTGGCCACCGGCGACTTCGTGGCACTGCTGGACCACGACGACACCCTGGCCCCCCACGCCCTGTTCAGCGTGGCGGAGGCGCTCGAGCGCCGGCCCGGGGCGCAGATCGTCTATTCCGACGAAGACAAGCTCGACGCTCACGGGCAACGCTGCGACCCGTTCTTCAAGCCGGACTATGCGCCCGATTCGCTCTACTCCCAGAACTACGTCTGCCACCTCGGCGTGTACCGGCGCGATCTGGTGGAACAGGTGGGCGGCTTCCGCGCCGGCTTCGAAGGCAGCCAGGACTACGACCTGCTGCTGCGCTGCGTGGCGGAGCTCGACGACCCGCGCGACGTGCTCCACGTGCCCCGGGTGCTCTACCACTGGCGCCGCCACCCCGGCTCCACCGCGGCGGATCACGAACACAAGCGCTACTCGGCACCGGCAGCGAAGCGCGCCCTGCAGGAGCACTTCGACCGCTGCCACCCCGGCGTGGCGGTGAAGGTGGTGGAACCCGGGCTGTATCGGCCGCGCTGGCCGCTGCCGAGCCCCGCGCCGCTGGTGAGCCTGATCGTGCCCACCCGCGACGGCGGCGCTGTGCTCGAGACCGCCATCGAATCGATTCTGGCGCGCACCGATTACGCCGCCTTCGAGATACTCGTGGTGGACAACCGCTCCACCTGCCCCCGCACCCTCGCCTATCTCGAAGCGCTGGCCGCCCGCGACAGCGGCCGCGTCCGGGTGCTGCATTACCGCGAGCCCTTCAACTTCTCCGCCATCAACAACTACGCGGCGGGCGAAGCCCGGGGCGCGGTGCTGGCGCTGGTGAACGACGACATCGAAGTCATCAATGGCGGCTGGCTCGACGAGATGGTGCGCCATGCCGTGCGCCCCGAGATCGCCTGCGTCGGTGCCAAGCTCTATTACCCGGACGACACCCTGCAGCACGGCGGCGTGGTGCTGGGCGTGGGCGGGGTGGCCGGCCACGCGCACAAGTACCAGCCGGGGGACGCGGCGGGCTACTTCAGCCGCCTGCGCATCGTGCACAACGTGAGCGCGGTGACCGGCGCCGCCCTGGTGGTGCGCCGGGAGATCTTCGAGGCCGTGGGCGGCTTCGACGAGCAGGCCCTGGCGGTGGCGTTCAACGACGTGGACTTCTGCCTCAAGTGCGTGCAGGCCGGCTACCGCAACCTCTGGACCCCATTCGCCGAGCTCTACCACCACGAGTCGCACACCCGCGGCGCCGACGACACGCCGGAGCAACGGGCGCGCTTTCAGCGCGAGTGCGCGGTCATGACCGCGCGCTGGGGCCAGCTATTGCGCCGCGACCCCTGCTACAACCCCAACCTCACGCTGACCCGCGAGGACTTCTCGCTGTCGGCGCTGCCCCGGGGCGTGCTGCATGAAGGCGGATGAGACCCGCACGCGCCGCCCCGGGGCCGCCCCCCTGCGGGTGGCGTTCGTGGCGTGCAACCGCAACCGCCGGCGCTACCAGGAAGACCCGTCGTTTCTGTACCGCTGCCGCAACCTGGCCGCGGCGCTTGCCTGCGGCGGCCACCAGACGCGAACCGTCCATCTGCACCGTCTGAATCCGTGGGCGCCGCTGGACGCGGTGGTGTTCCATCGGCCGCGGTACACGCCGCGCTTTCGCGCCGTGCTCACGATCCTGCGCCGGCGCGGGGTGCGGGTGCTGGCCGACGTGGACGATCTGATCTTCGACGAGGCACTCGCCGGCTTCAGCCCCGGCGTGATGAACGGCCAGGTGGAAGAGGGCGAGACCCGCGCCGTCTTCGCCGCCCACCGCCGGGCGCTGGCAGAGATGGCGACCATCACCGTCTCCACCGCGCCGCTGGCCGATGAGGCGCGCCGCTGCTTTCCGGGCGCCGAGATCGCGCAGCTACCGAACGCGGTGCACGCCGACTGGCGCGCGCTGTCGCCCGGCGGTGCGCCGCCCTCCGACCGCCCGGCCATCACCTACTTCCCGGGCACCCGCAGCCACGACCGTGATTTCGCCCTGGTGGCACCGGTGCTGGAGGCGCTGCTGGCGCGACACCCGGAGCTCGAAGTGCACATCACCGGCCCGCTCGAGTTCCACCTCCGGGCCCGCCCGGGACAGGTCCGCCACCACCCGAAGGTCGCGTTCGAGGCTCTGCACCCCCGCGTCCGCGCGGCCCGGGTGAACATCGCGCCCCTGGAACGAACGCCGTTTACCCGCTGCAAATCCGCGCTGAAGGTGATGGAAGCCGGTTACTGGGGGGTGCCGACGGTGACCTCGCCGCTGCCGGACGCCGAGCGATTCGCCGGGGACGGCGTGGCGTTCGCCGACGCCGAGGCGCACTGGCACGATGCGCTCGAGCGTCTGCTTGACCCCGAGCACCACGCGGCGCAGACGGCCGGACTGCGCGAGCGCGTACTGGCCCGCGCCGACGTGCACCGGGTGGCCGAGTCGTTCGCGCGCGTCATTCGCTGCGGTGCCGGGCGATCGTGAGCGTGCGCGCGGCATCGCTGCTCTGGCGCGGCCTGCGGCGGCGCCGCCTGGGGCGCTACGACCGGGAGACACTGCGGCTCTTTCGCCGCGCCCACCGCACCGGCGACCACCACGCGCTGCTGCACTACGTGCAGTTCCGGCGCGACCTCGGCCACGCGCTGCACCCCCGCTTCGTGGAGCCGTTGCTCGACGCCTTCCCCCGCCTCACCCAGGGGCAGCAGTGGCGGGCCGGGGCGCTGCTGCGTGAGATCGGCGCGGATCCGCCGTGGATCTGGCAACACCTGAAACCGGGGCCGGGGCTCGCAGCCGCCAAGCATCAGGGCCACTGGCGCGCGGGCCTCTGCAACGCGCTGCGCGAGCGGCAGCGGGCCGGTATCGTCGTGGTCGGCAACGCCAATAGCCTGCTCGGCACCAACGTTGGGCGCATCATCGACCGCGGCGGCCTGGTGCTGCGCTTCAACGATACCGGCGACCTCGCCGAGCGGGCGGCCCATCTGGGGCAACGCACCGACGTGTGGGTCACCTCCCCCGCCTATCACGGCCCCACCATCAAAAAGCCGGACTGGGTGATCGTCTCCGGCCCCGACGTCTGCTACACCCTGCGGGATTGGTCGCTGCACGCGGGCCGGCTGCGCGCCGCGCGCCCGGTGGTCACGGTGCCGCTCGCGGTCTGGCGCGACCTCGCGGGGGCGCTCAACGCCCCGCCGAGCGCCGGCGTGCTGATACTGGCATGGATTCACGCCATGCTCGGAACCTGGATCGGCGTGCAGGCCGCCGGCATCGGCTTCGGCATCGACCGGCGCTACCACCACGCCCACCGGCGGCTGCGGGCCGGCTCGCGCCACGACTGGGCCGCCGAGGCCGACCTGGTGGATGCCTGGACCCAGCGCGGGCTGCGCATTCTGCCCGAGTCGCACGCCCGCCGCGCCCGCCCCGCCTCGCTGGTGGACAGCCGCCGATGATCCGGGTGTTTTCCCGCGGCATTCGGCGCATTCCGCATCTGGAAGCGTTTCTCGGCGCGCCGGTGCGATCCGGCATCCGTCACAAGCCGCAGGAGATCGACGCAGTGGCCGGCTGGGGCTTGCGCCGAAGCGCCCGGCGTGCGCGGCGGTTTGCGGAGCGCCACGGGCTGCCGTGCTACGCCCTCGAGGACGGGTTTCTCCGCTCGGTGTACCCGGGGCCCAAGGATCCGCCGCTGGCGCTGGTGATGGACGACCTCGGGATCTACTACGACGCCAGCCGCCCATCGCGACTCGAGAAGCTGATCAGCGAGCCCCTCACGCCCGAGGAAACCGCGCGCGCCCATGCGCTGATCCGTAGCTGGCGCCGAGACCGGGTATCGAAATACAACCATCTGAGGGAGCTCGAAGAGGCGCTGCCCGCCCCCTATGTCCTGGTGGTGGATCAGACTCTGGGTGATGCCTCCATCAGCCATGGCGAAGCGGATGCCCATAGCTTCCAGCGAATGCTCCATGCCGCGCTCGCGGACCATCCGGACTGCACGGTGGTGATCAAGGTTCATCCGGACGTGTCAGCGAAACGCCGCCGCGGCCATTTCGATATCGATCGCATATCACGCATGGCGCGCGTGGCAGTGCTGGGCGAGCACGCGCATCCGGCCGGCCTCATCGAGCAGGCTCGGGCCGTCTATACCGTCACGTCGCAGGTTGGGTTCGAAGGGCTCATCCACGACAAGCCGGTGCACACATTTGGTGTGCCGTTCTACGCCGGCTGGGGTCTCACCCACGACGCGGCACCGACACCGAAACGCCGCGGGCGCGCCAGTCTCGAGCAACTGCTGCTTGCAGCGCTGGTCAAGTACGCGCGGTACGTGCACCCGGAAACCGGCGAACGCTGCGAGGTGGAAGACGTCGTCGAGCATCTGGCGCTGCAGCGGCGGATGCGCGAACGCTTCCCCCGCCAGCTCTATGCGGTCGGCTTCTCGCCGTACAAGCGCCCGCTGGTGCGGCAGTTCTGTCAGGGCAGCGACGTCAAGTTCATTCGACGGGCAGCGCAGGCGCCGGCGGACGGTACCCTTGTATTATGGGGTTCGCGCGACGCAGATGCAGCTGCCGCGGTCCGAGACGTCGTACACCTGGAAGACGGCTTCCTGCGATCAGTAGGATTAGGCGCCGATCTCGTCCGCCCAATTTCGTGGGCGATGGACCGCCGAGGCATCTACTACGACCCGTCACGACCATCCGATCTTGAACACATGCTGGAAACCCGCGAATTCACTACAGACGAACTCGCGCGCGCGCGGCAGCTGCGCCAGCGCATCGTGGCGGAGAACCTAACTAAGTACAACGTTGGGGATCGAAATGAGAAATGGAAGCATGCCGAAGGCAATCGCCCGATCATCCTGGTACCCGGTCAGGTGGAAGACGACGCTGCCGTTCGGTTCGGCTGCCCGAACGTTCGCAGCAATGCCGAACTCCTAAAGTCCATTCGCAAGGAGAGGCCTGACGCCCATATCATCTACAAGCCGCATCCGGATGTGGTGGCTGGGCTGCGCAGAGGAGGCACCGACGAACACGAAACTGGCAAATGGTGCGACGAATTAGTAACCGACGTCTCCATGGGAGAATTGCTAAACGCTGTGGATGAGGTACATACTCTCACCTCCCTTGCCGGCTTCGAGATGCTGCTTCGAGGCAAACCCGTCACTTGCCATGGGCAGCCGTTTTACTCGGGGTGGGGCCTCACGGCTGATCACACCTCGATCTCCCGACGTACCCGGGCTGTAACCGTTGATGAGTTGGTAGCCGGGGCACTGCTGCTATATCCAACCTATATAAGCCGTACCACGCAACACTTCACTACCCCCGAGCGAGCAATCACCGAGCTATTAGCCTGGCGTGAATTCCATTCCGTCAGCCCCCCCCTCTGGCGCAAACTCGTAAGAGTGGCTTTGCGCTGGCAGCTTCCCTAATTTTCTTATGATATCACTCGTACAACGTCTTCGATCCCAAAACCGAGCCCGATTCTCTATCGTCGCGATTGTGAAAAACGAGGCGAATTACCTACTGGAATGGATCGCCTATCACCACTGGGCGGGTTTCGAGCATTTCTACATTGCGGACCATCAAAGCAGCGATGAGACGGCTAGTATGCTTAGCAACTTACACAAAGCTGGAATCGTAACTTTCATGGACTGGCCGGTGGCAACCAAGGCGCAGTTCAAGTGGTATAATTATGCAGTCAAGCAATTCGGGCAGCAGACTGATTTCATGGCGTTTTTGGACGCCGACGAGTTTCTCTTCAGCACTAGAGGTACGAGACCAACGACTGAACTCGAGACCCTAATGCAGCCGAGCGACGTGGGTGCGGTTGCAATCAATTGGCAGATATTCGGTTCTGCGGGACAGATAGAGCACACCCCGGGGCTCGTGCTTGAACGATTCAACAAGGCGTCTCTCCTAAGCCGCCAGGTCAACATGCACGTCAAGTCCGTCGTTAAGCCGTCGCTCACTCGTCGCATATGGCCCCACACCGCCGAACTCGCCCCGCATGTCGAATATGTCGCATCGGATGGCGCCCCACCCGCATTCGTAGACGCGAATCCGCTAAGCGGCCGCGCTACTGCGCCTAATGCTGGTAGCCTGTTGGTACGTCACTATGCCGTAAAGTCTTTCGAGGAGTTTACTACCAATAAGAGCAAACGCGGACGAGCAAACCTAGGCGAAAAGCACTGTCGGGACGTTGCCTACTTTAACAGGCACGATATCAACGACTACGACGTGGTGGTCGAGCAAGAAATCTTGCGCCAAGTAAACTTCATTATGCACGACCTAGAATACTTGCATCGACCCGGACTCGAACAATAGCCGCTAGGAGACAGTACCTCCAGATGAACGCATTCATCTTCTTGCACGTGCCCAAGACCGCGGGTACAACACTTCGCGCGATAATTGAAAGGCAGTATGCGGCTCGCGAAGTTCTTACCGTGTACGATGGCACCCAAGATCATCACTCCCAACACGACCTAACCAACCTTTCGATTGAGAAACAGCGAGAGATTAAAGCATACTGCGGACATTTCCCGTTTGGTGCGCATCGCCACCTTGAGGGAAAGCAGAAATACATAACTATGCTCCGCGATCCTGTCGAACGGGTGATTTCGTATTACCATCACGCCATGACACTCACACCACGCTGGCGGAAGCAACCTATAAGCTTAGTGAAGTTCGTGGAAGAACGTAACGATATCCAGGTAAATAACCTGCAAAGTCGACTTCTGTCCGGCATGGACAAACCCTTTAGGAAATGCCCAGACGATATGTTATGGGTCGCTATCGACAACATTGAGCGGCACTTCGCTGCCGTCGGAGTTTCTGAGTCGTTTGACGAATCGCTTGCGCTAATCTCCGATAAACTCTCCTGGCAAGCTCCTTACTACGTTCGAGAAAACGTGAGTAAAGGGAAGCCTAATCTTGATTATTACGCTAACTCGGAACTAGACGTCGTGCGGAACTATAACTCCTTTGACGCTGCTCTATATGCCTATGCTAGCAGGCGGCTAAGGCAAGCCGTCCGAAAGGCTGGAGAGGGGTTCCCACAACGCGTTGAGCACTTTCAAAAAGCCAATGAGCACGCACAAGCTTCGCTTACGGCTAGAGCGGTATGGACATAACTGGCAGACACTGCCGATAACGTCACATCCGAGGGGTTACGTATAGCCTACTTGCGAGCTAGCGAAAACCTCTAACTCAGTACTCGGAAGAATGATGGTCAAACCAAGCATCGGTCGTAAACTAGCTTTTGTACACATACACAAAACCGCAGGCACAACGCTGCATGACGTCATCTACCATCAGCTAGGGCGCATCGCTTTCCACCCTAGGTACGCAGAATCCGATTTTCCTCTCTTGCGTGATGGACGCGAATTTATGAAGAAGTTCCCGCGCCTTGATACTGATATGCAGCGCACATACATAGAGGAACTTCGCCACTTCAACGCGATCGGTGGGCATACCCCCTTCGGAATTCACAACCTGTTTTCCGACGATTTTGACCATGTCACAGTGTTGAGGAACCCTTGGGATCGCTTTGTCTCCTACTACCACCATCACTTGAATCCGCGAAATCCGAATCAACGCCAACATTTCGAACGAATTCGAAACCTGCCTCTCGAAGACTATTGCAAGGTCCAGGAAATCCGTCCGATGATCGATAATCGAAGCATACGGATGCTGGCGCGCGTCCCGTCCAAGCTCTCGGTTGAACGTCAACATCTAGATAGGGCCGTGGAGAACCTGCAGTCATTTCGCTGGATATTGTTTCAGCATGCACTTGCCGCTGGCATCGATCAATTAGCGGTTGACCTGCAATGGCGCGAGGTGTCAATACCGGCACTGAAACTCAGCGAGACTGGCGAGCGACATTCCGAAGTCTATGACGAGCTTTCTAGCACGCAGCGCGAAGCGATTTACCCTTTGATCAAATACGAACTTGACCTTTATAGTCACGCGCTGAACTTGGACAGTAGCATCTCTAAGCCAAATTCTCCGCTACAAAGGACCATACAGACCAGCGCCACCAAACGTATTACGCACAAAGGCCTTTAAAAGGCTTGTGCCCCGTCCAGTGGTGTAACTACCGATCTCCGTTCACTGGCTCTCTGGCGACTGCCTGGTTTTCCAGCAGCTGCGCCTCCTCCAGATTTCTATTGATAACTTTGGCGAGCGTCTCGACCGCCATGTAGCGATGACTGATGTGCCACTCATCGGTCTGCTCGGCCATCAAGCTACCAAGTAGACGCCCCGATCCGCGTCTCGAGCTGCCGAGCCCGATAACCGTTGCGCTGCTTCACACGCGCCTCGCTCCGCTCATGCGGCTCGGCGCCACACTGCGCCTGGGCCTCCAGATCCATCAACCGATGCAGCGTCCTGGCCCAGCTCACGTAGAAAATCTCCATCGGCGTGCTTCTCAGCAAGTTGCAGCAGTGCGATCTATCGTCGGTCATCGTGTTGTTCTCCTTCTTCTGGCTTGTTTGGCGACTACCAGTTTACGAAGACCGCCGATGGCTCTACCACCACTCCTCAGTTCACCAATTGTTGGGACACTTCCTTTAAAAGTCGCCCCACTCACTTAGATCATCTCCCAGCATTTCCCTCAGCATGTGCACGTCCCGATAGAAATACTCACGCAATTTCTTGCGAGATCGTGCGCTCATCTTGCTCCCATAGATCCCTTGATGGACATGCTGATGCGAGCGGGGCGGTGGTGGGTCAAGGCCCAGATACTTAAACAGTCGAGCCATCTCGTCGTTCGGAGACGACAACATTCGCTCCTGCACGACGACAAATATCGCCTCCCGTGGAAAACGGGCTAACACATTCTGCAGATGAACGGAATATAGACCATTTCGGACCCAATGCTGGTCATAACGGATAGCCTTTGCCACGATCTCATCGAAGCCTGCGCCCGATAATCGGCTCGGCTCGTCCTCCAGGATATCGACATACCGCGAATAGGCTCGTGTAATCGGGTTACGAACGCACAGCAGGATCTTTACGTCCGGTAGTGCATCCCTCATTCGGTCCAAGGCATCGGGTCTCGTGGCGTATTCAGGACTCTTCTCTCCAAGATAGATTGGCACGTTGCCACCGCCCGTCTCCGTTTTCCTCTCGAGGAAAGACTCGTACCAGGAAAATCCTTGGTCCCACCGATCAGAAAAAAAATGAGCCTCTGAATCCGCCACAGCGACTTGCGGATGAGCACTGAGATTGACTCCAAGCGCTGTCGTTCCCGCCTTTTGGAATCCTGCAATTATCAAATTTGGAAGCATACAATGCTAAAGTCCTTAAACATGGGGCACGTGTGCCAAGCTCATGAGATGGTGCATGTCGGGTGGCCTTCATCCTCCCACTCGTCTATCCGCAGGGTGCGTTCCAGGTTCCCCGCTGCAAGGTTAACAACTCGGCGACGCCGGTACTTAAACGTGGGAGGAGCAAACTCAGTCCCATGTCGGATCGGAACGTAGCGAACAAACGCGCGAGTTGAGTACTCCGACAATCGCTCATGCAGTTCCGGTTCAGCAGAGGCATCGAGCACTACCAACTCGCATTCTGAGGAAACCGACTGGAGACCGTTTTCTATACTCGCAAAAAGGTCCGCGGGGGCCGTACCATCATCCAACGTAAAAATTAAAGTTGCCCCCTCACTTCGAGTGACGTGATTCCAGGATGTCGGAGGCACGTCACGTTCAATTCGACTAGCTATAGTGCGACCAAAGTTTGCCCAAGAGAATCTCTGCCCATACTCACTTACCTGAACATCATTTTGATACGCTTGGTCGATCAACTCAGCTATCCGCTCAACAGGCGCGTCAATATCGAAAAGGTAGCCCGTTGTGCCATGATCTAAGATGTCCTCGGCAAAACCAGTCTTACTAACGACAGGAATCACATTGGACATAAGGGCTTCGATAACTGGTATAGGTCCACCTTCGAGTTCTGACAAGGAGATATACACATCCATCTTCTCGTACTGGGCGGGAAAATCATCGTAATCACACTTAATAATCGAAAGGTTTGGCAGCTGGGCGAGTTCAGCGTATCTGCCGTAGGCAGTCCAAAGC
>JBMCWS010000038.1:0-22603 GCA_048621375.1 Pseudomonadota bacterium
CCACCAGCTCGTCCCGGCGCGCCTCGAGCTCGCGGCGCACGCCCCGGGGCAGGTGCTCGAGCGCCGTCATGCCGCGCTGCAGCTCCCGCAGCTCCGCGGTGCTGGCGGTTGCCGGCTCGCGGGCCGCGAGCGCTGCGGCGAATGCCTCGAGCTGCTCCCGGCACTGCCGTTCGCGCTCCCGGGCCGCGCGCTCGGCGGCGTCGCGGGCTTGCTCCCGGGCGGAGAAGATGGTGTCGCACGCTGCCCGGAAGCTGCGCCACAGGCGCTGGTCCGGGCGCCGCGGGGTGATGCCCACCGCCTGCCAGCGCTGTTGCAGGGCCTTCGCCGCCGCGATCCGGTCGTCGACGCTCAGATCGCTCGCGTCCGCGAGCGCGCGGGCCTCTTCGACGATGGCCTCCTTGGCGTGCAGATTGCGCTCCCACTCCGCCTTCACCGCCTCGTGCAGACGCGCCTGCAGGGCCTCGAAGCGGCGTTCCACCGCCTTGCCCGGGCCCCGGTCCACGGGATGGTAGACCCGCCACTCCTCGCGGGCGGTGCGCATGATGCGCTCCGCCGCTTTCATGTCGGCGCGCTGCCAGTCGGTCTCGTCGAGATAGGCCTCGAGCTGATCGCAGATGCGCGTGCGCTGCTCGAGGTTGGCCTTGCGCTCCGCCGCCTGGGCGGCGAAGTGGCTGCGGCACGGCTCGAAGGCCTGCTCGGCCAGGTCGTTGAAGCGCTTCGCCAGCTCGCCGTCGGCGGCGTGGGTGACCGGCCCCAGCGCCTGCCACTCGCGGCGCAGGGCCTTGATGCGGTCCGCCTGTTCCCGGGGCGGCAGCGGCGACTCGGCCAGGGCCGTCATGGCGCTCACCAGCGACTCGCGCTTGGGCGAGGTCGCGAAGGTCTGCCAGTCCCGGAGCTCGGCCAGGCGCGCGGCCTCCCGCGAGAGACGCTTGCCGAGCTCCCGGGCCGCGCCGGCCGGCAGCGACTCGTGAATGCTCCGCGCCTGCGTGAGCAGGCTCTGGCCGGCGGCGAGCCCGCCGTCGTCGACGGTAGCGGCCAGGCGCTCCACCAGGGATTCGAGCTCGGCGCGCCTGGCCTCCAGTAGCCGGTCGGCGGCGGCGACTTCCGCTTCGAGCCGCTCCTGGCATCGCACGAGATCGTGAAGGCGCTGCGGCGGCTCGGCCCACTCGGGCCAGCGGACGCCGGCGAGGTCCCGCGCCAGCCGCTCGAGATGCGCCCGCCGGGTCGCCAGGTGCTGCCAGAATGCCGGCGACGGCCCGTCGCCCTCGGCGGCCGCAACATCCAGCGGGGCGGGCGCGTCCGCCGCGATGGCGTCCAGGCGCGCCATGGCCTCGGCGATTTCGTGGAAACGGTGCGACACCGACTCGAATACCCGGTGCTGCCGGTCGCTCGGCGCCTGCTGGTCGGCGGCGGTGAGCCAGCGGTCGGTGAGCTCCCGGCGCCGGGCGGCGAGGCGCTCGAAGGGCTCGCCGGCGCCCGCGCCGGCCGCCAGCGCGGCATCCAGCTCCTCGAAGGCCGCCACCAGGGCATCGAACGGCGGCGGCGCCGAGGCGTCCGCCGCGGCGCCGTCGTCCCCGGGGGCGGGGGCGTCGAGGGCGGGCAGGTCGTTCGGGTCGGGGCGCAGCGCTTCCAGATCCGGCACCGCTTCGCCGAGCGCCGCCAGCTCGCCGCGGTAGCCGGCGTAGGTGTCGAGAGTCTGCTCGAGGCGCTGATGGAGCTGATGCTGGCGCTCCCGCCACGCCCGGTCGCTCACCGGCGGCGCCGGGCGCGCCAGCGACTGCGCCAGCTCGCGGGCCCGTTCGCTCGCTGCCGCGGCGTCGTGGTGGAGGGTGCGGATGTGCTCCAGGCGGCTACGGGCATGGCGGTTGAGGGATTTGTCACGGTGCCGGGAGCGCTTCTCCAGCACCCCCAGGGCCTCCGGGCGCGCCAGGAGCGGATGCGCCAGAACCGTCTCGCGCAGCTCCCGCCCGGCCGCGAGCGCCAGGGTCACCAGCTCGTCGGCATCCTCGAGGGCGCGGATGAGGGCTTCCGCTTCCTCCCGGGGCAGGGCGAGCAGCGCCGTGACGGTGTCCGTCTCGGAATCCGGCGCAGGGCCGGAATCCGCTGCGGAGTCGGAACCCGGTACCGGCTCGGCGCCCGGGTCGGGGTCTTTCAGCCCGCGGCGGGCCTTGAACAGCCGGCGCAGCATGGGCTTTTCCTCCTCAATGAGCGGGGCATGCCGGCGGGCGTGCCCCGACGGCCCGGCTCAGGAGAACTTGCGCTCCTCCCACCAGGGGAAGAACTCGGGCATGTCCTGGGACACCTTGCCGGGGAAGCGGGCCGGACGCTTCTCGAGAAACGCCTCGACGCCTTCCCGGGCATCGGCCGAACGGCCGGTGTAGTACACCCCGCGGGAGTCGATCTTGTGCGCCTCCATGGGGTGGTCGGCGCCGAGCATACGCCACATCATGTGGCGCGTCAGAGCCACCGAGATCGCCGACGTGTTGTCGGCGATGTCGCGGGCGATCTCCCGCGCGGCGGGCAGGAGCTGCTCCTTGTCGTGCAGGCTGCGCACCAGGCCGTGCTCGAGCGCCTCGCTGGCCGGGAACACCCGGCCGCTGTAGCACCATTCCAGCGCCCGGTTGATGCCCACGACCCGCGGCAGGAAATAGCTCGAGCAGGCCTCGGGGACGATGCCGCGCTGGGCGAACACGAAACCGAACTTGGCGCTGTCGGCGGCGATGCGGATGTCCATGGGCAGGGTCATGGTGACCCCGACCCCCACCGCCGGGCCGTTGATCGCGGCGATGATGGGCTTTTTCAGCTCGTAGATGCGCAGGGTGAGCTGACCGCCCCCGTCCGGCTGCAGTCCGCTGGGGCGGTCGCCGCGGCCGTCGGCGTCGAAGGTGTTGCCGCCGGAGGACAGATCGGCGCCGGCGCAGAACGCGCGCCCTTCGCCGGTGACGATGACGGCCCGCACGTCGTCGTCGGCGTCGACCCGGTCGAAGGCGTCGACCATCTCCTGGAGCATCTCGCCGGTGAAGGCGTTGAGCTTCTCCGGCCGGCTCAGGGTCAGGGTCGCGATGCCGTCCTCGACGTCGTAGCGGATGGTGTTGTAGCTCATTCGGCGTTCCCCGTGTCTTACTTTCTTGGCGTTGGAATGCGGCTATGTTGCCCTCTGCGGCGACGACTTTACAACGAGCACGTGCTGGGCGAACGTTGGCCGATGGAGTTGGAGCGGAGCGCCGAGGACCGGGCCTTCGAGCACGCCGTGCGGGCGTTCATCGATCGCCACTGGGGCCACGGGCCCGAGGCGGCGCGGGCCACGGCCCCGCGCCCGTCGGCCGTGGCCGAGCGGGCGTGGTTCGACGCCCTGGTGGCGCAGGGCTGGTCGGTGCCCCATTGGCCGGTGGCCCACGGCGGCACCGGCTGGCGGGCGGCGGAACGCTATCTCTGGGAGCGGGAGACCGCCCGGGCGCAAACCCCCCGGCTCGACCCCGCGGGCGCCGACGTGGTGGGCCCGCTGCTGTGTGCCCTGGGCACGCCGGAGCAGCAGCGCGCGCACCTGCCGCGCATCCGCGAGGCGCGGGTACGCTGGTGCCTGGCCCTGGATGCGGATACGGACGTGGTGCGCACCGCCGACCACCGCCTGCGCGGCGAGCTGCCGGCGGTGCCCGGGGCGGGCGGCGCCGACTGGATGCTGTGCCGGGTCCGGCTGCCGGAGGCCGCGGACCGCCAGTGCCTGTACCTGGTGGCGCTCGAGGCCCCGGGGGTCCGGCGCACGCCGGTGGCGGGGCTGGATGGCCGGGCCGGGCCGGCGACGGTGACCCTGGAGGATGTGGCCGCGGGCGCGGACCGGGCGGTGGCGCCGGCGCGTTCGGCGGACGACTGCCTGGCGTTGCTCGCGAGCCGTCCGGAGGCCCGCCCCATGGTGTCCGCCCGGTTGTCGGTGGATGCCGGGCGGCTTCGCGCCCTGGCGGAGACCACCGCATCGGGCCACGGCGGCGCGCTCGCCGGGGAGGCGGATTTCGCGCGGCGGCTGGCCGAGCTCGAGCTGGATCTCGCGGGCCTGAATGCCCTCGAGCTGCGGCGTCTGGCGGCGGAGGACCGGGGTAGTCCCGAAGACGTCCCCGCGGCCGCGCTGGCGCTCCGCCGGCAGGATCTGCGGGCGCGGATCGCCGAGCTCGCGGTGGCCGCGCTCGGCTACTACGGCCTGGCGTTTCCGGACCCCCGGATGATCGATAATGAGGGGCCGATCGGGCATGATTACGCGTTGACGGCCATAGCCGGGATGCTGCGCAGCCGCGCCGCGGAGCCCGGTCAGGGCATCAGCGAAACCCACAAGAACACGCTCGCCCGGAGTGTCCTGGGCGTTTGAGGAGACGTTATGGATTTCTCGTTCAATGAAGAGCAGACCCTGCTTCAGGACAGCGTGGCGCGGTTCGTCCAGAACGACTACCCGTTCGAGACCCGGCAGAAGATCGTGAAGGAAGAGCTCGGCTTCTCGGCGCAGAACTGGCGGACCTTCGCCGAGCTGGGGTGGCTCGGTGTGCCGTTCCCGGAGTCGGAGGGCGGCTTCGGCGGCGGCGCCATCGAGTCGATGATCCTGATGGAGCAGTTCGGCATGGGGCTGGTGGTGGAGCCCTACCTCCCCACGGTGGTGCTGGCGGGCGGCGCCATCCGCCACGGCGGCAACGACGCCCAGCGCGAGGCGTATCTCCCGGGCATCATCGACGGCAGCGTGCAGGGGGCGCTGGCGTTCGCGGAGCCCCAGGGCCGGTTCAACCTGGCCGATCTGGTGACCACCGCGCGCCGCGAGGGCGACGACTGGGTGCTCGACGGCTACAAGGCCGTGGTCCTGAACGGGCCCGCGGCCGACGTGCTGGTGGTCTCCGCCCGCACCGCCGGCGGCCAGCGCGACGCCGACGGCGTGTCGCTGTTCCTGGTGCCCGGCGATGCCGCCGGCATCGAGCGCCGGGACTACCCCACGGTGGACGGGCTGCGGGCGTCGGAGATCACGTTGCGCGGTGTCCGCGTCGGCGGCGACGCCCTGCTCGGCGACGAGGGCCGCGGACTGGGCCTGCTCGAGCGCGTGGTGGACGAAGGCACCCTGGCGGTGGGCGCCGAGGCCGTGGGCGCCATGGAAGTGCTCTACAAGGCCACGGTGGAGTACACCAAGACCCGGGAGCAGTTCGGGCAGCCCATCGGCAAGTTCCAGGTGCTCCAGCACCGCATGGTGGACATGTTCATGGAGCACGAGCAGGCGAAATCGCTGATGTTCATGGCGGCCATGCGCATGGACGAAGGCTACGACGACGAGGCGAAGAAGGCCGTCTCCGCCCTCAAGGCGCAGGTGGGCAAGGCGGGCCGGTTCGTGGGCCAGAGCGCCATTCAGCTCCACGGCGGCATGGGCATGACCGACGAGCTCAACGTGGGCCACTACTTCAAGCGGCTCACCACCATCGACACCCTGTTCGGCAACGTCGACTTCCATCTGCGGCGATTCGGAGCGCTGTAAATGGCGCGCTGGGAGACGGAGAGCACTCGAACCATCCCGGAGTGGTTCTTCGAGGCGGTGGAGACGCCGTACCAGGACCGGCTGGTGGAAGTGGACGAATGCGACGTGGCGTACCAGCTCTGGGAGGGCGGTGCCGGGGCGCCGCTTTTGTTCCTCCACGGCATGAACGCCCACGCCCACTGGTGGGACTTCATCGCGCCCCGCCTGCTCGATGACCATCGCGCGGTGGCCATGAGTTTCACCGGCATGGGGGATTCCGACTACCGCTACGAGTACGACGGCGCCACCTACGCCGCCGAGATCAAGGCGGTCTGCGACGATGCCGGCTTCGGCGATGACGTGGTGCTGGTGGCGCACAGCTTCGGGGGCAACATGGCGGTGAAGGCGGCCGGGCTGTTCCCCGGCCGCTTCGGCGGTCTGATTCTGGTGGACTCCGGTATCCGCCACCCCGACGAGCCGGTGCCGCAGCGCCCGCCCATGGGCGGGCGGGCCAAGGTGTACCCGGACAAGGAGAGCGCGCTGGCGCGCTTTCGCCTGCAGCCGCCGCAGCCTTGCGAGAATGCCTACGTGCTCGAGTACATCGCCCGCAACTCGCTCATGCCCGTGGAGGGCGGCGGTTGGGCCTGGAAGTTCGACGAGGACCTGCCGGGCACGCTGGTGAACGCCGAGCGCGACCCCGACGACTACCGGCGCCTCGATCTGCCGGTGGGGCTGATCTATGGTGAGCACAGCGCGCTCTTCTCCGAGCGCACCCTGGCCTACATGCGTGAGCTGATTCCCCGGCAAGTGCCGGCGGTGGCGGTGGCCGACGCTCAGCACCACGTGTTCCTCGATCAGCCGCTGGCGTTCGTCGAGGCGCTGCGGGGCATGCTGGCGGAGCTGTCGCAGACGGCCGACCCGGGCGGGTGACCGCCGTGGCCTACCGCATGCCAGCGGAATGGGCACCGCACCGGGCGACCTGGCTGTCCTGGCCGCACAATCGGGAGACCTGGCCGGAACGGCTCGCCCGGGCCGAGAAGGCGTTGGCGGGAGCGGTGGCCGTGCTCTCCCACCGCGAGCACGTGTACGTGAACGTGCTGGACGCGGGTCATGCGGCGCACGTCCGCAAGGTACTCCCCCGGGAGACCGACCGCTCCGCGGTGACGTTCGAGATCGTGCCCACCAACGATGCCTGGTGCCGCGATCACGGCGCGATCTTCGTGGCGGACGACGCGGGTGAGCTGACGGCGCTGAACTTCCGCTTCAACGCCTGGGGCGGCAAGTATCCGCCGTTCGACCTCGACGATGCGGTGCCGCCGCAGATGGCGGCGCGCCTGGGGGTTCCACTGGTGGATGTGGATCACGTGCTCGAGGGCGGTTCCGTGGACGTGAACGGCGCCGGCGCCGTACTCACCACCAGCGAATGCCTGCTGAATCCCAACCGCAACCCGGACCGCTCCCGGGGCGAGATCGAGGCGCTGCTGCACCGCTACCTGGGCGCCGAGCAGGTGTTCTGGCTCGGTGAAGGCATCGTCGGCGACGACACCGACGGCCACGTGGACGACATCACCCGGTTCGTGGCCGTGGATCGGGTGATCACCGCCATGGAGCCGGATCCGCACGACCCGAACCACCGGCGGCTGGCCGAGAACCGGGAGCGCCTGGAGACATTCCGGCTCGGCGACGGACGCGCGCTCGACATCGTCGAGCTGCCCATGCCCGAGCCGGTGCTGTATCAGGGCGAGCGGCTGCCCGCGAGCTACGCCAACTTCTACATCGCCAATGGTCTGGTGCTGGTACCGACCTTCGCCTGCGACCGCGACGCCGACGCGCTGGCGTTGATTCGGGCGTGTTTCCCCGACCGCGCGGTGGTGGGCATCGACAGCCGCGATCTGATCCTCGGCCTGGGGGCGCTGCACTGCCTGACCCAGCAGGTGCCCAACATTGCACCCGCTACCGGCGGGTCGTAATCTAGCCCGCCCACACAGCCGGTCCGGGAGGCGTCGTTGGCGCCCATCAGGGATTTCGTCGAGCATCACTACCGCCACTTCAATGCCGCCACGCTGGTGGATGCGGCGCGCGGCTACGCGAGTCACGTGGATTCGGGCGGGCGCATGATGGTCACCCTGGCCGGAGCCATGAGCACCGCCGAGCTCGGGCTGTCGCTGGCGGAGATGATCCGCCGTGACAAGGTCCACGCCATTACCTGTACCGGCGCCAACCTCGAGGAGGATCTGTTCAACCTGGTGGCGCACGACCACTACGTGCGGGTGCCGGGCTACCGCTATCTCAGCGCCGAGGACGAGGAAGGGCTGCTGCGCCGCCACCTGAACCGGGTGACCGACACCTGCATTCCCGAGGAAGAGGCGATCCGCCGCATCGAGCACGTGGTCCTCGAGGAGTGGCAGCGCGCCGATCAGGCCGGCGAGCGCTGTTTTCCCCACGAGTTCATGTACCGGGTGCTGCGTTCGGGCAACCTCGAGGCGAGCTATCAGATCGATCCGAAGGATTCCTGGCTGGTGGCGGCTTGCGAGAAGGACCTGCCCATCATCGTGCCCGGCTGGGAGGATTCGACCCTCGGCAACATCTTCGCCGCGCACGTGATGCAGGGGGACGTGACGAACGTCCACACGGTGAAGACGGGGATCGAGTACATGATCGAGCTCGCTGGGTGGTACCGGCGCACCTCGGCGGATGCGAGCATCGGCTTTTTCCAGATCGGCGGCGGCATCGCCGGGGACTTCCCCATCTGCGTGGTGCCCATGCTGGCCCAGGATCTGATGATGCAGGACATCCCGCGCTGGGCCTACTTCTGCCAGATCAGCGACTCCACCACCAGCTACGGCTCCTACTCGGGCGCCGTGCCCAACGAGAAGATCACCTGGGACAAGCTCTCGGCCGAGACGCCGAGCTACATCATCGAGTCGGACGCCACCATCGTGGCGCCGCTGCTGTTCGCTTACGTGCTGGATCTGTGATGGTCGCCCGGCTCGACGGGAACGACTGGTCCGCGGACGATGCCCAGGCCCTGTACGCAGTGGATGCCTGGAGCGACGGTTACTTCCGCGTGGGCGAGGGCGGCAACGTGCTGGTGCGGCCGAAGCCGGGCAGCGAGCTGGAGATCGACGTTCCGGCGGTGATCGAGGCGGCCGCGGAGGAGGGGGTCGAGCCGCCGATGATCATCCGCTTCCAGGACGTGCTCCGCGCCCAGGTGCGGCGGCTGAACGAGGCGTTCGCCCAGGCCATCGCCGAGTCCGGCTACGGCAACGGCTATCGCAGCATCTATCCCATCAAGGTCAACCAGCTCCACGAGGTGGTGGAAGAGGTGCTCGATGCCGGCCGCGGTTTCGGCCTGGGGCTGGAATGCGGCTCCAAGAGCGAGCTGGTGGCGACCCTGCCGCTGGTGGGCGACGACCGTCTGCTGCTGTGCAACGGCGTCAAGGACCACACCATGCTGCGGTTGATGCTGAACGCCCAGCAGCTCGGCCAGCACGTGCTGCCGGTGATCGAGAAGTATACGGAGTTCGAGCAGCTCATGGTGCTGGCGGACCAGCTCGGGGTGACGCCGAAGCTGGCGGTGCGGGTGAAGCTCGCGACCCGGGGCTCCGGGCGCTGGTACGAGTCCACCGGCTACCGCTCGAAGTTCGGGCTCACCGTCCCGGAGCTGGTGCGCCTGGTGCAGGAGCTCGAGGCGCGCGGGCTCGCCGATCGCCTGGAGCTGCTGCACTTCCACCTCGGCAGCCAGATCGCCGACATCCAGGTGCTGCGCGCGGCGGTGAAAGAGATTACCCAGGTCTACGCCGATCTGCTGCTGCGCGGGGTGAGCGTGAAGTACCTCGACGTTGGCGGCGGCCTCGGCGTGGCCTACGGCGGCGGTTACGGCGCCGATGACTCGGGCATCAACTATGCGCTGATGGAGTACGCCAATGCGGTGGTGTACTCGGTGCAGGAGATCTGCCGCGCCCGGGGGGTGGCGGAACCCATGCTGCTCTCCGAGTCCGGGCGCGCGGTGACGGCGCACCACTCCGTGCTGGTGGTGCCGGTGCTGGGCGTCCACCGGCCGGACTCGCCGTTCGAGGTGAACCTGCCCGAGGCGCCGCCGCCGGTGGTGACCACCCTCGCCACCGCCCACGCCGAGGCGGAGGGCGCCGCCGACGTGCACGCGCTGCTCGAGGCCTATCACGACGCGCAGGCGGCGCGGGCCGAGGCGGATCAGCTCATGCGTCTGGGGTATCTCGACCTCGAGTCGCTGGCGCAGGCGGACAGCCTGTACTGGCGCACGTGCCGCGAGGTTCTGAACCGGCTCCAGGCCGAGGAGCTCGATCCGGTGCCGGCGGAGCAGCTCGAGTTGGAGGATCTGCTCACCGACGTGTACCTGTGCGACTTCTCGGTGTTCCACTCCATCATCGACCACTGGGCCATTGGCCAGCTCTTTCCGGTGATGCCGCTGCACCGGCTCGACGAGGTGCCGCGCCGCCGGGCCCAGGTGGTGGACCTCACCTGCGATTCCGACGGCAAGGTGGCGCAGTACGTGCGCGGCGGCGGCACCAGCGAGAGCCTGCCGCTGCACCGCTTCACGCCGGGGGAGCCCTATTACCTGGGATTTTTCCTGGTGGGCGCCTACCAGGAGATTCTCGGCGACAGCCACAACCTGTTCGGCCGCGTGAGCGAGGTGCACGTCTATGCCAGCGCCGACGAGCCGGAGAATTTCTTCATCGAGAAGGTCATGAGCGGGCTGTCGGTACAGGACATGCTGGCTCAGGTGCAGTACTTTCCGAACGAGCTGAACAAACGCATGTCCGAGCTGGTGAAAGCCAAGATCGACGCCGGGGTGGTGAAGCCCAATCAGGGGATGCGGATCCTCAGCCACTACACCCGCCGGTTCCAGGAGACCACCTATTGCGACATCAGGGTGGCGAAACGTGACGCGAGCTGAGCTGCTGCGGGTGGGCGTGGTGCAGATGGCCATGTCCGACGACGCCGAGGACAACACCGCCCGGGCCGAGTTGCTGGTGCGCCGGGCGGCCGCCGACGGGGCCGAGCTGGTGTGCCTGCCCGAGCTGTTCCGCTCGCGCTATTTCTGCCAGACCGAGGACTATGAGCGCTTCGCCCTGGCCGAGCCGGTGCCCGGCCCCACCACGGAACGCTTCGCCGCGCTGGCTCGGGAGCTCGACATCGCCGTGGTCCTGAGCCTGTTCGAGGAACGCGCCCCCGGGCTCTACCACAACACCGCGGCCCTGGTGGACGGCGCCCACGGCTACGTGGGCAAGTACCGGAAGATGCACATCCCGGACGACCCGCGGTTCTTTGAGAAATTCTACTTCACCCCCGGCGATCTGGGGTTCAAGAGCTATCCGGCGCAGCGCGCCCAGGTGGGCCTGCTGGTGTGCTGGGATCAGTGGTACCCGGAGGCGGCGCGGCTCACCGCGCTCATGGGGGCGCAGGTGCTGGTTTATCCCACCGCCATCGGCTGGCACCCGGAGGAGCAGGCCGAGGTGGGGCCGGCCCAGCACGACGCCTGGGAGACCATTCAGCGCAGCCATGCCATCGCCAACGGCTGCTTCGTGGTGGTGGCGAACCGCACCGGCTTCGAGCCCGACCCCGCCGGCGCCGGCGGCATCCGCTTCTGGGGGCAGAGTTTCGTGGTGGCGCCGGACGGCAGCGTGATGGCGCGGGCCGGCGCGGACGAGGAGACGGTGCTGCTCGCCGACCTGGCGCTCGATCGCATCGCCAGCCAGCGCCAGGGGTGGCCGTTTCTGCGCGACCGGCGGATCGACGCCTACGCGCCGCTCGAGCGTCGGTACCTGGATATCGACACCTGACGTGACCCCGGCGAGCCGCACAGCAGCGCACCAAGTTGACCGCGAACGGATGCGGCAGTTGCACGCGGTCGCCGCAAGCATGGCGCGCGGCCACGGCTCGCCGGCGGAAGCCTGTGCCGAGGCAGCCGCCCGTGTCGACTCCGGCAGCGGTCTCGCCTTTGCGCTGGTGTATCTGCTGGATGAGCAGGCGCGTCCCGTGCTGGCGGGCGCCATGGGGGTCGGTGACGATCTCGGCTCCGACGCCGCGACCTGGCCGCTCGACGCCGCCGCCCGCGCAGAGTGCGCCGTGGCCGTGCCGCTGGCGAACGGCGGCTGGCCCGACGGCGCGCGCGAGGCGCTGGTGGCGGCGGTGCGCGAGCCGGGCGGCGAGCGGCCCCTCGGCTATCTGGTGGCGGGCGTCGACGGCGACGACGACGGGCGCGTGTTCGTCGAGCTCCTGGCGGCGCTGATCGCCGTCGGTATCGCCGGCGCCCGGGAGGCGGAGCCGCCGAAGCACGAGTTCCTCGCCATGCTGGCCCACGAGCTTCGCAATCCACTGGCGCCCATCCGCAGCGGGCTCGACATGCTGGCCATGGATGCAGCCGGCGATCAGCGGGAGACGGTGGATCTCATGACCAGCCAGGTGCAGCACCTGGTACGGCTGGTGGACGATCTGCTGGACCTGTCGCGGGTGATGGGTGGCAAAGTGGAGCTGCGCCGGGAGCCGGTGGAGCTCGCCGCGGTGGTGAAGCGTTCCGCGGCGGTGGTGCAGCCGCTGCTCGACGAACGGGGCCACGAGCTCGCGATCTCCCTGCCGCCGGAGCCGGTGAAGCTGGACGCCGATCCGGTGCGCCTCGGCCAGGTGGTGGAGAATCTGCTCGGCAACGCCGCGAAGTTCACCGAGCCGGGCGGACGCATCGACCTCGCGCTGCAGGCGAACGATGGAGAAACGACCCTGACGGTGAGCGACTCCGGCATCGGCATCGAGCCGGAGCTGCTGCCCCGGGTTTTCGACCTGTTCGCGCAGTCCACCCGCTCGCTGGACCGCTCCCTGGGCGGCCTGGGCGTCGGGCTGACGCTGGTCCGCCAGGTGGTGGAGGCGCACGGGGGCGAGGTGTCGGCGTGCAGCGACGGACCCGGCCGGGGCAGCACTTTCGAGGTCCGGCTGCCGTGGGATCCGGCCCCGGAGGATGCCGGCGCCCGGGAGCCGGAGGCGGCCGACCCGCCGGCGCGCCGCGTGCTCATCGTCGACGACAATGGCTCCGCCGTCCGTATGCTGGCGATGCTGATCGAACGCCTCGGCGATCATCAGGTGACCACGGCGGAGGACGGCGCGGAGGGCCTCGAGACGATTCTCGCCGAGCACCCGGACGTGGTGCTGCTCGACATCGGCCTGCCGGGCCTGGATGGGTTTCAGGTGGCGCGGGCGGTCCGGCAGCATCCGGAGCTCGACGACGTGCTGCTGGTGGCCATGACCGGCTATGGGCGCGAGGAGGACCAGCAGCGCTCGGCGCAGGCCGGCTTCGACGAGCACCTGGTCAAGCCCATCGCCATGGAGCAGGTGCAGGCCGTGCTGGCCCACGACAAGCTGGCCGGGCGCCGGCCGGGCAGTAGCGATCGTGCGCAGGCGGCGCCGGAGCCGGAGACGCCCGCCCCGGCGGCGCCGGAAACACCGGCGCCGGAGACGCCCGCGAAGCCCGTGGACCTGCGCAAGATGCGCCACGACCTGGCCAACAGCGCCGACGTGCTGCAGCTCTTCGAGCGCCTGCTCGAGGAACGCCAGGACGACCCCGAGTTCCTGCGCACCACCGCGGAAGGGCTGCGGCGGGAGGTGGCCTCGCTCATCGAGACGGTGGAGGCCGTCCGCGCACTCGTCCGCAAGGAGGAGTGACCGCCATGCCGCGCCCCCGCGCCATCTACACGGTCGGCCATTCCACCCGGACGCTGCCGGAGTTCGAGACGATCCTCGAGGAAGCCGGCATCGGCACGGTGGTGGACGTGCGGGCGATTCCCCGCTCGCGGACCAACCCCCAGTTCAATCGCGAGGTGCTGCGCGAAGAGCTCGCGAAGCTCGGCATCGGCTACGAGCACGTGCCCGACCTGGGCGGCCGCCGCGGCAAGTCGAAGACCATCGCGGGCGAGGTGAACGCCTGGTGGGAGAACACCGGCTTTCACAACTACGCGGACCATGCGCTGACGGAGAGCTTCCGCGCCGGGCTCGCCCGCCTGCTCGAGCTGGCACAACAGAGCCGGTGTGCGATCATGTGCGCCGAGGCGGTCTGGTGGCGCTGCCACCGCCGGATCATCGCCGACTACCTGCTCGAGCGCGGCGTGCGCGTGCTTCATCTGATGGGGGAGGGGCGGCCGCAGCCGGCGCAACTGACCGAGGCGGCCACGGTGATCGGCGAGGGGCGGCTGGCGTATCCGGCCTCGCAGGGGGAGCTGTTCGGGGCGCGGTAGGGCTGGGTGCCCCGCCGGGACTGATCGAACCAGAAGAGGGGAAGGTGGTGCAGCGGGCAAGTCTGCGGTATCCGGCCATCGTGGTCGGGCTTTTGATGTCGATTCCGGCCCTGGCGGCCGATTACGTTCGGGGCACGGTGGTTTCCCGGGATGGGGAGGGCGAAGCCGGCGTGTGGGTGATCGCGGAGACCGCCGACCTCCCCACCGCCTACCGGAAGGTCGTCGTCACCGACCAGAGCGGCCGGTTCGTGCTGCCGGAGCTGCCCGAAGCCACCTATAGCGTCTGGGTCAGAGGCTATGGCCTGGTGGATTCCCCGAAGGCCACCGCGGAACCCGGAGCAACCCTCGAGCTCACCGTCACCGAGGCCGACAGCGCAGAGGAAGCGGCTCGGATCTACCCGGCGAGTTACTGGTTGTCCATGCTCGAGGCGCCGGAGGGTGAGCCCGGCTGGGCCAGCTCGTTCAAGCTCGGCTGCCAGCTCTGCCACCAGGTGGGGTCGGCCATCACCCGGACCCGCTCGCGTACCCGGTTCGATGCCGGGCTGAAGAAATCCACCCACATGAACCTGACCGCGGAGCATCTCGGGCGCGGCAAAGTGCTGGATGCCCTGGCGCAATGGTCGACGCGCATCGAGTCGGGTGAGACGCCGCCGCCACCGCCCCGGCCGTCCGGGGCGGAGCGCAACCTGGTGATCACGCAGTGGGGCTGGGGCGATACGTTCACGTACGCGCACGACGAGATCGCGACCGACAAACGCCAGCCGACCCGCTACCCGAACGGCCCCGTATACGGGGTCGATCTGGCGAACGACCGCATGCTCATGGTCGACCCGGTCTCCCATCAGGCCACGATGCGCGCCGTGCCGACCCTCGACGGTTTCGACACACCGTGGTGCGATCAGACGTATCGAGGCGCGATGGCGGGGGATCAGCAGACGATCCCCATGGGGTTCGGGTCTCTGGGCTGTCCGGTGGAACCCGGCCTCACCGGGTTTGCGGGCGCCTACGACAATCCCGCCAATCCGCACAATCCCATGCTCGACGCCCAGGGGCGGGTGTGGATCACCACTCAGGTACGGCGGGAGTGGGATCGGGATCTGCCGGCGTTCTGTCGTGACGCGGACGGCGTCGGTGGCCGTTATCACCATCGCCAGCTCGGCTATTACGACACCAGCACGGAGAGCTTCGAGCTGATCGACACTTGCTACGGCACCCACCACCTTCAGTTCGATGAGGACGGGGTGCTCTGGCTCAGCGGCGACTCGTTCGTCATTGGCTGGTTCGATCCCGGCGTCTACGACCCGGAGGAACCCGAGACGCTGGAAGCCGCCCAGGGGTGGTCGGAAATGCGCGTCGACAGCAACGGCGACGGCGAGGCCGACATGCCCATCGTCGGCTTCAACTACGGCATCATTCCGAACCCGGAAGACGGCAGCGTCTGGACCGCGCAGCCCGGCGGCAATCCCGGCGACGACCTCGATTACCGGGGCCGGCTGGTTCGCTTCGACCCGGCCACCGGAAAACACGAGACGTACGTGCCGCCTGCACCAGGTGCAGGCCCGCGCGGCGTCGACGTCGATACCAACGGCATCATCTGGGTCGCGCTGGGGGGTAGTGGCACCCTGGCGCGATTCGACCGTTCCCGGTGCGCGCAGACCTGGGGGGCCGGCGATCAATGCCCGGAAGGGTGGATCCTGTACCCGAGCCCCGGCCCGGCGATGCAGAGCAATGCCGAGCAGCCCGTGGGGGCCGATTTTCATTACTACGTGTTCGTGGATCAGTTCGACACCCTGGGCCTCGGCAGGAACACGGTGATTCTCAACGGCACGGGGTCCGATTCCCTGCTGGCCTTCGATCAGAAGACCGAAAGCTACACCGTGATTCGCGTACCGTACCCGCTGAACACGTTCACCCGCGGTCTCGACGGCCGGATCGACGACCCGGACGCGGGCTGGAAGGGGCGCGGCTTGTGGTTCACGAACGGTGCCGATCCGATCATCCATTCCGAGGTGCCGCGGTCGTACGCGGGCAAAGTCCAGCTACGGCCGAGCCCGCTGGCGCATTGACGGGGGCCGGGTAATGACCACGAGGTTCGAGGAGCAATTGGGCGTCGTCACGGCGGCGCGTCCGGTACCGGGCGGCTATGCGATCCTGCGCCCGTATCTCGGCGAATAGCGGGCCGCGACCCCGAACGGACTGCCGGTCAACCTGTTCCATTCCCTTGCAGGCACGTGACGGCCGTGTTCCGCTGACACGGGTGATGGTGAGTAATCGAAGGAGGTCGTCGAAGATGACGAACTGGATGAAGCCCGGCAACAACGCCGTGATCACGGGCGGCGCGAGCGGCATCGGCCTGGCCGCGGCAAGCCGCTACGTAGCCGCTGGCATGAACGTGCTCATCGCCGATGCCAACGAGGAAAAGCTCGACGCCGCAGCGGCCGCCCTGGCAAGCGACGGCCCGGGTTCGGTTCACACCCGGGTCTGTGATGTCGCTGAGTTCGAGCAGATCGTCGCCCTCCGGGACGCCGCCGCGCGGGAGCTGGGGGACGTGCATTGCCTGATGAGCAATGCCGGTGCCGCGTTCCCGCCCGCCGAGCCCTGGGAGAACCTGGACACGTGGCGGCGCCAGGTCGAGGTGAATCTATGGGGTATCGTCAACGCGTGCCAGGCGTTCGTCCCGGCCATGCTCGATGCCGGGGGCCCGGCGGCCGTGATCAACACCGGCTCGAAACAGGGTATCACCAATCCGCCGGGGAACTACGCGTACAACCTCAGCAAAGCCGGGGTGAAGTCGTACACCGAAAGCCTCGCCCACGCGCTGCGGCAGATCGACGGCTGCCAGGTCTCCGCCCATCTGTTGATTCCCGGCTTCACGTATACCGGGATGATCGCTCGCTTCGTTCCCGAGAAGCCGGCGGGCGCCTGGTCGGCGGAGGAGGTCGTCGACTTCATGGTGAGCAGCCTGGAACGGGGCGATTTCTACATCCTCTGCCCGGACAACGACACGCCACGGGAACTGGACGAGAAACGCATCCAGTGGAACACCGATGACATACTGAAGAACCGCAGCGCCCTCTCGCGCTGGGATCCCGCGTACCACGAAGCTTTCACCAGGTTCGTCGAGGACGCTCAGTAGCGGGCCGAAGGTGGATCGGACGTTCGCATCCACCTCGCAACGCGATACACGGCGCGCGTTTCCCTGCTCGCCAGGCTGACCACTGTCAGATCGCGCTGGGCGCGCGCGATACTCTGCTGCAGCGAATCGTCCACCGGCGGAATCATCGAGCCGTCGGGGCGACAGAAAACGAAGTCGTCGCCGTCCTTGACGACGAAATAGCCGCCTTCGTGCAGCAGGCGGTGGTGGTAGCGGCAGACGCCGACGACGTTGTCCACGCTGGTCGCGCCGCCATCCGCCCAGTGCCGGCAATGATGCCCCTCCCAGTGCCGTGAGTTGGTACAGCCGGGCCAGCGGCAGTGCTCGTCGCGGCGTTTCACCGCGCGCCGCAGCGCCGGCGGGATCACGCGGGTCTTCCTGCCGACATCGAGCGGTTCACCCGCGCCCGTCTCGAGGAGCCGCACGATGGCCGAATCACAGGTGACGCGCCGCGCCGTCTCCTTACCCACCACGGGCCCGTTTTCCATGCGGGGTGCATCAGCGGGATCGACGAGGCCGTGCTCCACCAACGATTCCGCGGAAGCGTGCACCACCACCTGATAGCGGTCCGCCGTCGAAAGGTTCTCTTCCGCCGCCGGCGGGGAGTCGAGAAACCGCTCGGCCAGGGCGGCGAGCGCATCCGCCTGGCGGGCGGGGAACGGCTGGTCCTTGAATGGATGCTCTTGCGGGCGCCGGCCGCGTCGCGGGGCGGTAGAGTCGCGAGCGGTCGGCTGTTCCCGGACCTGATCCGCGCTTTCGCGGTACACCCAGTCCATGGCGCGCTCGAGTGCGAGGAGCAGCATCGAGCCCTGGTCGGCGGGCAGGCGGCCCTCGAAGACCAGGGAGCCGTCGTCCGTGGTATGGCAATGGAAGTTGCGCTGTCGGTACGCGTCGAGCGCGGCCCGCGGATCGGCGAGCCGCTCGGTCTGGCGCTGGGCGCGGACGCGGCGTTCCACGTGGGCTGCGGTGGTGGCGGCAGCGAATTCGACGAGCTCGTGCTGGTTGGCTGGTGTCGCGATGCGGGTCACCGCGCGCACCTTCGAGTAGCTCAAACGGCCCGCCCGGAACGCCTCGTCGACGGCGGGCAGGTCCTCGAGGGCGTGGGCCACGCGGACCTTCTCGCGGGCGGTGACCAGATCGAGACCACACTTGACGTTGAGCCAATGGGCGCAGCTCGGCATCTCGGCGCTCCAGCCCTCGAGTTTATCGAGCTCGCGGATCAGGGTGAGCAGGCGATATTCGGCGCGGTGGATGTCGCCGCAAAGGTCGATGATCCGGGTGGTCAGCGACTTGATGGTGTGGGGATCGGCGGGCGTATGCATGTTTCTGCCCGATAACTGTATTTATATACAGTGTCCGGCGATTCGGAGCAGAATGCAAGGTCGAAACATGCGCCCGAACGCATTCCTGATTCACACGCCACCGACCCTTCGAGTTGCCTCAACCGCGGGCCCGCCGGATCGACCAAGAACACGGCGAGCCAGCGGCAATCCTCAGCAGCGCCCCTGCTTCGCCAGCCCCGGAGGGCAGTGGGGCGGTCCGGGGCGCCGGCGCTCATGGCGATGGCCGCGGTCCCGGTCGTAGTGACGACGGTGCTTGCGACGATCGTGGCGGCGGTGGTCCCGGTGGTCGTCGTGACGCACGCGCCGGTAGTCGCGATGACGATAGTCGCGGCGATCGTTGGTGGCGATCGCCGTACCGACCGCACCGCCGACGGCGCTGCCGATGATGGCTTCGTTTCGACCGCCGAGTTCGTTGCCCAGGGCGGCCCCGACGGCGGCGCCGATCCCGCCGCCGAGGGCGGCACGGGTGCCGTCACCGTGGTCCGCCTGGGCCGGCAGCGCGAGAACCGCGAGCGCGAACGCGATCAGAGCTGTGCGAAGCATATCGTCTTCTCCGTCCTGTCGAGGCTGGATTCAGTCTGGTGCTTGCGGGCTGAACGAAAAATGAACCGCTCCCGAGACAATCGGGTTTCGCGGCGCGCGGTGCTCACGGCGGGCCCCCAGTGCCTGGTGCGCACGGCCCTCTGGAGTCTCGGGCCACGCCACGACGGAGCGCGCCCGTGTGTACAATGGAGCCGTTGGAATGCGCGGACGAAGTAGAGGGGAAAGCCGATGTCGAACCGAATGAATGGCCAGTGGCGGTTGAAGCGCCGGCCCAGCGGGATGGTGCGCGAAGACGATTTCGAGTACGTCGAGGAGCCGTTGCCGGATCTCGGCGCGAACGAGTTCCTGGTGCGCAACCTGTATCTCGCTTTCGAGCCGGCCATGCGGGGGTGGCTGAACGACGTCAAGAGCTACGTGCCGCCGGTGCAGATCGGCGAGGTCATGCGCGCCAGCGCCGTCGGCCGGGTCGTGGAGTCGAACAACGCCGAGTATCCGGAGGGCACGCTGGTCACCGGCATGTTCGGCTGGCAGGAGTTCGCCATCTCCGACGGCACCCCCGGCATGCTGGGCCGGATCGGCAAGGTACCGGACGGCGTCGATCCGGCGCTGATGCTGAGCGCGCTCGGCGGCACCGGCCTCACGGCCTACTTCGGCATGTGCGACGTCGGCAAGCCGCAGACCGGCGACACGGTGGTGGTTTCCGGCGCCGCCGGCGCCACCGGCTCGGTGGCCGGGCAGATCGCGCGCATCCAGGGCGCCGGCAAGGTCGTGGGCATTGCCGGCGGCGAGCGCAAATGCCGCTGGCTGGTGGACGAGCTGGGGTTCGATGGCGCCATCGACTACAAGTCCGAGGACGTGCATTCCCGGCTGAAAGAGGAATGCCCGGAAGGCATCAACGTATTCTTCGACAACGTCGGTGGTGAGATCCTCGACTCGGCGCTCGTGAACATGGCGCAGCACGGCCGCATCGTGCTGTGCGGCGGCATCTCGTCGTACAACGCCGAAGAGCTGCCGCCGGGGCCGCGCAACTACATGCAGCTCGTGATCCGGCGCTGCACCATGGCGGGGTTCATTCTCATCGACTATCTGGATCAAGCGCCCCGGGCGCTCGAGGATCTGCGCCGGTGGATCGACAGCGGCAAGCTGAAGCACGCCGAGGACGTTCAGGAAGGGTTCGAGAACACCCCGCGGACGTTTTTGCGACTGTTTACCGGGGAGAATCTGGGGAAGCAGTTGTTGAAGATTGGTGAGCCGTGAGGCGGCGTTTACCCACGCGGCGCCGGAACGATGTTGTGGTTCAGGTGGAAGATGTTGTGGGGATCGTAGCGCGCCTTGAGCTCGCGTAGTCGAGGGCTATTCAAACCGTACGCCGCGGCGCCGACATCCTCGCTTTCGTCGTCGTCCAGATAGTTGATGTACCGGTCAGGGCGAACGAAGGGCTGCATGGCCGAGTAGGTATCCCGGGTCCAGGCGATGCAGCGGTCGGTAAGGCCGGCGTCCATCCATTGGCCCATCACCAGCAGGTTGTAGCCCTCGCGGCGGTGCGGGAACGCCGTCTCCTGGGCGTCGATTCGGGTAGCCCTGCCGTGGACGTGTTCGAGGAGTATGTCGCTGTTGACCGACGGACAGCGAGCGAAGCAATCCACCAGGGTTTCGATGGCATCGTCTTTGAGATCCTCCAAGAACGCGGACTTCCAGTAGTTGAGCGCGCCCGCGGGATAACTCGCGTCCAGCATGGAATTCAGAGCCGAGTACGGCATGGGCCCGGCAGCGTCCATGATCGGCGTGCCGAGTTCCCGAAGCGGCTGAACGGCCCGCTCGGCCGCCTCGAGATCACCGCAATGGCAGAGCGCCACCGCCACGACCGGCAATCCGGAGCCGTCCGGCGCGTGTGTCAGAACCACATAAACCGTCAGCTCGTCCGGTAGGGCGCCGTTGAAATCCCGCACGAATCGCAACACCTCTGCTGCCGCTTCGATGGGGTAGGCAATCAAACCACCGAATATGGTGGGGCCGACGGGATGCAGCCGATAGGTCAGCGACGTCACGACGCCGAAATTGGCGCCGGCACCGCGTACCGCCCAGAACAGGTCGGGTTCCTCGGCTGCACTGGCCATGCGTATGTCACCGTCTGCGGTGACGATCTGGACGGATTCCAGGTTGTCGAGCGCGAGCCCGTGCTTCGCCATCAACCAGCCGATCCCGCCGCCGAGGGTGAGCCCGGCGATGCCGGTGGTCGAGATGACCCCGCCGGTTACGGCCAGCCCATGAGCCTGGGTCGCTTCGTTCAACATGCCCCAGGTTGCGCCGGCGCCGGCCCGTGCGGTGTGGTTTCCCGGATTCACGTCGATTTGGCGCATGGCCGACAGATCGACCATCAGACCACCCTCCGGCACCGCCCGGCCGGCAACGTTGTGGCCGCCGCTGCGGATTCCGACGTCGAGCTCGTGCTCTCCCGCGAACGCCAGCGCGGCCTGCACGTCGCTGGCGTCGTGGCATCGGACGATCACCGCAGGATGCTTGTCGATGAGCCCGTTATGAACTCGCCGCGCGTCCTGGTAGCGCGGATCCGTGGGCATGAGGACCGAGCCGGAAACACGGTCCGCCAGGCGGGCGGCGGGTACCTTCAGCGAGGCGCTGCACATGGTGAGCTCCTTCATGGTCGCGACGTCCAGCGGTATGTTGTAACGACTCGCGCCCGGGCGCAATAACGAAATGCCCGGAGATGATCAGCATCAATGCTGTACCGATTCGTGCTGTGGGTCGCAGGCGACCTTACTGCGGCGTCGTGATCGGGTCCGCATGTCTATGCACGAGCTTCCAGGCATCTCCCTCCAATCGAAACACACTGGTGACGCGGAGTGCCGTCGATGAAGGAGCGTCCTCGCCTTTGGCCATTCTTTCTGCGTGTTCTACCTCGACGACTACCGCAAGGTTCTCGTCCACGTATGTTGCGAGGCGATCGAAGTCGGTTGCTCTACCGCCCTGCATACGTGCCGCTGCGCTGGCCAGAGTGGCCTCCACACGCTCGCGGCCCTTCGCGAATGGCCCGAACGGATTGCCCCAGGTCACATCGTCATTATCAGAGAGCAGAGCCACATAGCCGGAGCTGTCACCCTTCACCATGGTGTCGAGCGCGGCGTGGTTCTGCTTTATGGCGTCGTCAAGTGCCTTAGCAGTCATTGGCTTCGTCCCGCGTACTGGTAGGTGCTCTATGTTAAAGAACCGATATAGCCTGACCAGCTCCGGCGGCTCCGAGTGCGTTACGCTCGCTTACACTGACGTCTACGACCTCGGCATCCAGGTGCCCAACGGGACTTTAGCGCAAGGTATGGCGCCAGCTGAATCGTGAGGAGATCCCGGTGGCGCGCTGCTCGGTTGCCCGGCTGATGCGCGAGCTGGCGCTTCGTGGCGTGGTCCGCGGGCGGCGCCTGAAGACGACGATCCCTGACGACGCGACGGAGTGGCCTACTGACCGGGTGAACCGCGACTTCCAAGCTGTGCGTCCCAACGCGCTCTGGGGTCTCGGATCTCACCTACGTCGCGACATGGCGCGGCTTCGTGTACGTGGCCTTCGTCATCGACGCGTTCGCCCGGCGCATCGTTGGCTGGCGAGTCTCGAGTTCCCTGCGCACCGACCTGGCCCTCGATGACCTGGATCAGGCGCTCTATGATCGAGCACGAGACGATCAGGCGGCACTGATCCACCACAGCGACCGCGGCGTTCAATACGTGTCCATCCGCTACACGGAACGCCTCGGGGAAGCCGGAATCGAGCCTTCCGTCGGCAGCGTTGGCGACTCTTACGACAACGCCTTAGCCGAGT
>JBMCWS010000039.1:0-22297 GCA_048621375.1 Pseudomonadota bacterium
ACTGATAACCGATGGTGAACGCGTGTTCAAGCTGGGTCTTGTCCGTTCCCGCCGGGGGTGAGTTGTCCCAGTCCACCGCGGTCTGGATGCGGGCGATGATGCGCTCCGTGAGGCTCATGCGCAGTCCCGTGCGCGAGCGAATGGTCAGGTCGCTGGTTTCCTCGAGGCCCAGCAGGCCCTCCTGGTAGTGGAAGAAGAACAGGCCGTTCCAGAGCTGCTGCTCGAAATCCAGCGCCCAGCGGGAACCGACGAAGCTCTCGTCCTCGGCCGTCTCGAAGTTCTCGTCGATGTAACTCGGGCCGATCTCCAACGACAGGGACCGGGCGTCGGACTCGAAGAACTGATAACCCATACCGGCGGCCAGCGCCGAGCGAAGCTCCAAGTCGGCGAACTCGTCGCTCTCGAAGCTGGCGCTGTTGAACCAGAACCACTTCTCGGAGACGAAATGATCGTATTTCACCAGGCCGCGCCAGTCGCGTTGGACCAGGACGTCTTCCGACTCCTCGCGGTTGTACTCGGCGGTGACGGTGTAGCGATTCCTCGGCGAGCGCGTGACCACGCGGCCGTCGAGGTGCAGGTTCTCGGTCTCGGTGTTGCCGTCGGTGACCGTGACGCCGACGTTGGCTTCCGCGCTCACCTTGATGCCGAGGCGCCGCCGCTGGATGGTCTGGGGATCTTCGCGGTAGAGCCCGGCGACGTCCGCGAGCTCGACAACCCGGCTTCCGGCGTCTTCCAGGGCAATCTCGACGTTGCCGGACCCGGCGTCGAGCAACGCGCCGGTGAGGTAGGTGCCGTCGTCCAGGCGGACCGTGACGGGCGCTCGTGTCTCCAGGCTCGCCAGCGCCTCCCGGGAAAAGGTCAGCTCCCCGGCGAAGGTGTCGGCGACCACCACCTGGGCGTCGCTCATCTCCTCGAGGGTGCCCTCGACGCGGCTGCCATCCTTCATGTGCAGCACATCGGCCTGTAACGCGCCGGCGCCCAGCGTCATAATGCACACCAGACAACTTCGCAATCCGGGAATCATGGTCGGCGGGCCCACCCTCGGCAAAAGCCCGCATTGTAGGGGGGCGGCCGCACCTTGCAATCCGTCAATCAGGAGACCGTCGATGATCGTCGAACAGATCTGGACCGGAAACGCACTGCGGAACTTCAACTACCTGATCGCGTGCCCGGAAACCGGCGAGGCACTGGCGGTGGACCCGCTGGATCATCGCAAGTGCCTGGCACGGGCCCGCGACAAGGGCTGGGAGATCACGCAGGTGCTGAACACCCACGAGCACGGCGACCACACCGGCGGCAACGCTCCGGTGATAGAGGCTACCGGCGCGCGTCTGCTGGCCCACGAGAAGGCTGCGGGCACCATTGAGGGGGTCGACCGCGGGCTCGCCGCCGGTGACGTGATCGAGGTGGGGCGTCGGGAGCTGCTGGTGCTGGATACGCCGGGCCATACCATGAGCCACGTCTGCGTGCTCACCAAGGACGATGCGCCGGCCCTGATCTCCGGGGACACGCTGTTCAACGCCGGTGCCGGCAACTGCCACAACGGCGGGCATCCGGCCGAGCTCTACGAGACGTTCGTGAACCAGCTCGCGGCGTTGCCGGACGACACCCGGATATTTCCGGGCCACGACTACATCACCAACAACCTTCGCTTCACGCTGGACCGGGAGCCGGACAATGCCGACGCCCGCGCCCTGCTAAAGGAGCTGGAGCAGGGCTACGACCCGGAGGACGCGCTGGTCACCTCTCTCGGCCGGGAAAAGCGGATCAATACGTTCTTCCGCCTGACCAGCCCGTCTGTCATCGAGGAGCTGCGGAAATCGTTCCCGGACCTGCCGGATTCGCCGTCACCGAAAGAGGTATTCCTGCGCCTGCGCGAGCTGCGCAACAGCTGGTGACGGACCGGCTCAGAGGACGCGCCCTTCGAGCGGCCCGATCACGATCCAGTCGACCATGAAGCTGATGACGGCGAGGACGACCACCACGCTAAGGACGATGCCGAGCAGCCGCCAGCCGTGGAACTTCTTTTCGTCGGGGGTCTGGTGTTCCATGAGGTAATGATTACAGAAGGTTGCCGTCGGCGTCGATGTGGCGGATCTCGCCGACACCCAGCTCGCGCAGCGCTGGCTCGATGCGGTCGCGGTCGCCCACCACCACCCAGGTGAGTTGCCCGGGGGTGAGCACCTGCTCCGCGGCCTGTTGCACGGTTCGTGGGTCGAGCGCCTGCACCGCGTGGGGATACGTGTCCCAGTGATCGTCCGGCAGACCGAAGCGTACGAGCTGTGAAATGGAATCGGCTACCGCCGAGGCGGTTTCCCAGCGCCCGGGAAGGCTCAGCGTGTTGGTTCGCTTGACCTTCTCCACTTCCTGCTCGGTAACCGGGGAGCTGCCCACCAGTTCCTCGACCTCGCGCAACATCTCCGTCATGGATTCCGCCGTTTTGTCCGCCTGCACCGGCGCGTACACCATGAGTGGCCGCGGGCCCTCGGCGTCGACCACAGTGCTGCGCGCGCCGTAGGACCAGCCCTTGTCCTCGCGCAGGTTCATGTTCACCCGCGAGGTGAACGTGCCGCCGAGCACGTCATTCATGGCCTCGATGGCGACCTCGTCGGGGTTCGCCTTGGGCGGCGCGGCCTGGCCGGCGATGATCATGCTCTGTTGTGACTCGGGGCGGTCCACGAGATAAACCACCGGCTCGTCGGGCGGCGTCACCGGCCCCAGATTCTTCTGCGGAACCTCGCCCGGCTGCCAGTCGGAGAAGTGACGCTCGAGCCTGGGCCGGATCTCGGCGAGGCTCGTGTCCCCGACCACCACCAGCGTGGCGTTGTCGGCCTTGAACCAGGTGTCGTGGAATCCTTGCAGATCCGCGGGGGTCATGGCGTTCACGGATGCTTCCGTGCCCGTGCCGCTGAACGGCACCGAATACGCGTGGTCGTCGCCATAGAGCAGTTGAGGCAGCACCCGCAGCCCCATGGGAAACGGCTCCACTTTCTCGTTGGCGATGGCCGCGAGCGTCTGCTTCTTCAAGCGCGCGAGCTCCGGCTCCGGGAAGGCGGGCTCGAGGATCACGTCGGCGTACAGGGCGAGGGATTCGTCGAGGTTCTCCTCGAGCGCCGACAGGGTCACGAAAGAGCTGTCGAGGTTCGATCCGGCTCCGATCTCGGCGCCGAGCTGGGCGGCTTCCTCGCTGATCTCCAGGGCCGTGCGCTGCTCGGTGCCTTCGTCCAGCATGGCCATGGCCATGTTCGCCACGCCGGGGGCCGCGAATTGATCCGCGGCGTAGCCGGCGTCGAGCACCAGCTCCATTTCCACCACCGGTACCGCGTCGCGCTGCGCCACGATAACGTCCATGCCGTTCGACAAAGTGGCGCGCTCGAATTCGGGGAAGTCCGGCTCGGGAAAAGCGTCGGGGTACGGGGGGCTGCTGCGGTCCACGTCGGCCTGGGGGCTGGCGTGCAGATCGTCGGGGAAGGGACGTACGTCAAGGACGTACGCGTCGTCTCCGAGCCAGCGCCGGGCCGTGTCCCGCAGGTCCTCGGCGGTGGCGGCCTCCAGCCACTCCATCTCGCGGCGGTACTGGCCGGGATCTCCGGCGTACACCATGCCCTCCGCCAGCAGGTCGGATTTGCCGCCGAAGCCGCCCACGCGCTCCATTCCCCGCACGAAATCGGATCGCAGGGCGGTCTTGGCGCGCCGGACCTCGCTCTCCGTCGGCCCTTCCGCCAGGAACCGGGCCAGCGCCTCGTCCAGCATGGCCTCGACGTCCTCCGTGGTGTCGCCGGGCTGGGCGGTGGCCCAGAGGATCATTGCCCCGGCGATCTCGCCGAAGAAGGGCGACGCACCGATGTCGGTGGCCGCCTGCTCGTCGTAGACCAGCCGCTCGTAGAGCCGCGAGGTCTTGCCGCCGGCCAGGATCTCGTTCACCAGCGCCAGGTGGGCGGCGCTGCGGGTATCGCGCTCCGGCGCCACCCAGGTCTTGTAGATCCTTGCCTGGGGCACGCGGTCCTCCATGATCTCCCGGCGCTCGCCGTCGAGCTCGGGAATCCAGCGCGCCATGGTCGTGAGGGTGGGGCCGGGCGGAATCTGCCCGAAGTGGTGCGCGACCTGGTCGCGCACCGTCTCCGCGTCGACGTCTCCAGCGATGGAGATCACGGCGTTGTTGGGGCCGTAGTAGGTTCGGAACCAGTCCTTCACGTCCTCGAGCGACGCGGCGTCGAGATCCGCCATGGAGCCGATGGGCGTCCAGTGGTAGGGGTGACCCTCAGGGAAGACGTTGCCGAAGATGTGCTCGAACACCCGGCCGTAAGGCTGGTTCTCGCCCTGACGCTTCTCGTTCTTCACCACCTCGCGCTGCTCGTCCAGACGCTCCTGGTCGATGGCGCCCAACAGATGGCCCATGCGGTCGGACTCCATCCACAGCGCCAGGTCCAGCGCCGTGGTCGGCACATTGGCGAAGTAGTTGGTGCGATCGAAGCTGGTGGTGCCGTTCATGCTGGTGGCGCCCACCCGCTCGAACGGCTTGAAGTACTCGTCGTCGTAGTTCTCGGAGCCCTGGAACATCAGGTGCTCGAACAGGTGGGCGAAGCCGGTGCGGCCCTCGGGCTCGTTCTTCGAGCCCACGTGATACCACACATTCACCGCGACGATGGGCGCCTTCTCGTCCTCGTGGACCACCACCGTCAGACCGTTGTCGAGGGTGAAGGTCTCGTAGGGAATCTCGGGGACGGCGGCATCCGGTGCCATGGAAAACATGAGCGCGGCGCCCACGAGGGCGACCGCCAGATATCGAGCTGTCGGCATGAGGCTGGGAACCCGTTCCGATGGTTATGGAAATAGCGTACCACCGCTTCGACCGCGCGGCGCGGCTGGCGTTCCGCCCACCTCGGTACCGAGACGGCGGGCCCTGGTCGACAGCGGGAGCGTCGTCGCAGGGGCGTGACGCATCCGACTGCGGCCCGCCCGGCAACCGCCGGCGGCCGCCCCGGCTTCCTTGACGGGCCTGACGGCGTTCCAGATAATAGCGCGCCTTTACGCGCCCGTAGCTCAGTTGGATAGAGCGTCTGGCTACGAACCAGAAGGTCGGGAGTTCGAATCTTCCCGGGCGCGCCAATAAAAATGGGGCCCAAGCGGGTCCCTTTTTTATTGGGTGGTCCGGGGACCCGGTTCGGTCTCCGCAGTTCGACCACTCGCTTGCAGAGCTTGCTCTGCGAGCGAGGGGGACGATTTCGCGAAGCGGAATCGCCCCGAAGGGGTGAGCGCGCGCAGCGCGCGAATCAATCTTCCCGGGCGCGCCGCCTGGGGTTCCATTCGGGCTCCGCAGCTCGACCCGGTTCGCCACCCCGCGCGCAGGAATTCTGCGGCGCCTCCCGCCGGCGGGCCGCCGAGTGCGTTACACTCCTGCCCGCGGCCCCGTAGTTCAACGGATAGAACAGCCGCCTCCTAAGCGGCAAATGCAGGTTCGATTCCTGCCGGGGCTACCACGCTACTCACCGTGCTTCCCCACCCGAGGCGACGCCGTCGCACGTCCTCGGTCATGGGAAGGTGCGCACCGCAGAAGGTCATCGTATGACACGACAGAAGTATTCAGCCGGGATGCCCGGCATCGCCACGGGCCTGCGCGCGGCGTGGCGGGAGGGCTACGGCCTCGCGGATCTGCGTCAGGATGTGATGGCCGGGCTGACCATCGGTACCGTGGCCGTGCCGCTGTCCATGGCTCTGGCCATCGCCACGGGTGTGCCGCCGCACCATGGCCTCTACACCGCGATCGTGGCCGGCGCCATCATCGCGTTGACCGGGGGCGCCCGCTTCAACGTCTCGGGCCCGACCGCGGCTTTCGTCGTCATCCTGTTCCCCATCGTGCAGCAATACGGCCTGGGCGGCTTGCTCATTGCCACGATGATGGCGGGCGTCATCCTGGTGGCGCTCGGGGTCACCCGCATGGGGCGCCTCATTCAGTTCGTGCCCTACCCGGTGGTGCTCGGTTTCACGGCCGGCATCGCGGTGGTGATCGCGGTGCTGCAGATTCCCGACTTCCTGGGGCTGGAGACGGGGCGACTGGGCGAGCACTTCGTGGACAACGTGGCGGTCATCGGCGCCTCGTTGCCCACGTTCGAGCCGCTCGAGCTGGGCGTGGGCGCATTCGCGCTCGGCGTCATGCTGCTCTGGCCGCGGCTTCGCTCGCCCGTTCCGGCACCGCTGGTCGGCCTGGTGGTTGGCGCCATCGCCGCGTACGCCGCCAACCAGTGGCTCGGCGGCCGGGAAGCTGGGGTTGCCGTGGAGACGATCGCGTCGCGCTTCACCTGGGAGGCGCACGGGCAAACGGGGCAGGGGATCCCCCCCATCCCGCCCACGTTCGTTGCGCCGTGGCTGTTGCCCGGGCCCGACGGCGCACCTCTGGAGCTCAGCTTCGAGCTGATCCGGGCGCTTCTCGGCCCGGCTTTCGCGATCGCCATGCTCGGGGCCATCGAATCGTTGTTGTGCGCCGTGGTGGCGGACGGCCTGACGAAGACCAAACACGATCCCAACGCGGAGCTGATCGGTCAGGGGTTGGGAAACATCGCCGCGCCCCTGTTCGGCGGGATCACGGCGACTGCTGCCATTGCCCGGACGGCGACCAACATCCGCAGCGGTGCGCGGTCGCCCATTGCCGCGGTGGTGCACGCGGTCGTCGTGCTTCTCGCGGTGGTCGCCCTCGCCGGAGTGTTGGGCCTGGTGCCCATGGCGGCCCTCGCCGCGCTTTTGTTCATCGTCGCCTGGAACATGAGCGAAGCCAGGCACTTCCTGCATACCCTGCGTTCGGCACCCCCCGGCGACGTGGCCATTCTCGTCGTGTGCTTCGGCCTCACCGTGGTGTTCGACATGGTCCTCGCGGTCGCCGTCGGGGTCGGGCTGGCTGCTGCGCTGTTCATCCGGCGCATGGCGCTGCTCACCCAGACCGATCATGTGGCGACCGATGATCATCCGGCGGTCAACGGCCTTCCCGCCCAGGTGGCGGTGTACGACATCGACGGTCCGTTGTTCTTCGGCGCTGCGGAGAAGGCGCTCACATCGTTGCATCTGGTGGATCCGAAGGTCACTACGGTGATCGTCGACATGCACGACGTTCCGAGCATGGACGGCACCGCGATCGTCGCGCTGCAGTCACTGATCGCGGAGATGCAGCGCGAGCGCGTGGGCCTGATTCTGGTGGGTCTGCCCTCGCGGATGATCGTCAAGCTGCGTCGTGCCGGCATCCGCAAGGTAAAAGGCTCGCTGACCCACTGCCGCGGTCTCGAGCAGGCAAAGCGCGTGGCGCTGCGCTGGGAGCACGCACGCGGCGAAGCCCCGGGTGGCGGTGCCCGGGGCCAGGGCGCGGTCTTCTCCTGCTGAGAAAGCGCCAGTGCCTGACGATCCGCCGGCAGGCCGCCCCCGCGGCCGGCCGTCTAGAACCAGGCGCGGATGCCCACCACGAACGACGTCACCGACGTGGGCTCACCTTCCCCTCGGGCCAGCTCCCGGGTGTCGCCGTAGAGGCGCTCCCACCGCACGCCGGCGTACGGGGCGAGTTCGCGCCTGATCTCGTAGCGTAGGCGCAGTCCGGCCTCGGTGCTGGTCACCCCGCTGCCGAGGCCCAGCTCGGGGACGTCGCTGCCGCTGACCGCGACCTCGAGGCGCGGTTGCAGGATCAGGCGCTGGGTGATCAGCACCTCGTACTCCGCCTCTCCGTTCAGGCTCACGTCGCCGTCCTCGCTGACGAAAAGCGCCACATCGGTCTCGAACCACTGAGGCGCGAGACCCTGAATGCCCAGTGCCGCGTAGGCGGTGTCGTCCTCGCCGTGGGGGCGCGCGTCGTAGCGCACACCCGCCCGCCAGCTCCAGAAAGGCGAGAATGCGCGATCAAAGAGCAACTGCAGCTCGGCCTCCGGCGTTTCGCCGGTGGGGCCCTCGCCCTCGGTCTCGAGCCACACCTTGTTGTAGTCGCCGCCGTACCAGGCCTGAGCGTCCCAGAGGATGGTCTCGTCCTCGTCGCTGTCGCCGTACTCGAGGCGGTCGAGGAAGACGGCGCCGTAGGGCTGATCCCCCATCATGGGCGTCGGCCAGTCTGCGGGGGCGCCGGTGGGGTTGCGCTCGGCGGCAAAAGCGGCACTGCTCCACAGGAGCATCGTCATCACTGCTGCTCGCCTCATTCAAGCCTCCTTCGCGGCGACACGGACCACCCGGAACATGCCCATCTCCATGTGATAGAGCAGATGACAGTGGAACGCCCACCGTCCGGGCTCGTCGGCGGTGACCAGCAGGCTCATGCGTTCGGCCGGCTTCACGCTCACGGTGTGCTTGAAGGGCAGCCGGTCGCCCTGGCCGTTCTCGAGCTCCATGAACATGCCGTGCAGGTGAATGGGGTGCTCCATCATGGTGTCGTTCACCAGCACCAGCCGCACCCGCTCCTCGTAGGGGAAGTCGATGGGGCTTTCCACCTCGTGGAACGCCTTGCCGTCGAACGACCACATGTAGCGTTCCATGTTGCCGGTCAGGTGCAGCTCGAAGGTGTGGGACGGCTCCCGCCGGTCGCGCATGGGCACCACGTTGCGCAGCTGGGCATAGGTCAGCACCCGATGGTCGACGTTGCCGAGGCCGACTCCCGGCTCGGCGAGGCGGTTCCGCTGCACTTCGGCAACGGACACGTTGCCGGGGCCGTGCTGGTCGGGACCGTGCCGGGCCACCACGGGGCTCGGTTCCATGGCGTTGTCCATGTCGTGGTCCATGTCGTGGTCCATGCCAGCGTCCGTGTCGTGGGCCATGCCCATGTCGATCATGGTGCGGCGCGGCGCCTCCCGGAGCCGGGGCACGGGGGCCGCCATGCCGGGCCGCGGCGCCAGCGTGCCGCGGGCGAAACCGCTGCGATCCATGCTCTCCGCCATCAGGGTGAAGGCGCGATCGGCGTCCGGCTCGACCACGACATCGTAGGTCTCCGCCACGGCGATCTGCAGCTCGTCCGTTTCCACGGGTTCCACGTTCTGTCCGTCCGCCTGCACCACGGTCATGGGCAGGCCGGGGAGGCGGATGTTGAAGAAGGTCATGGCGGAGGCATTGATGAACCGGAGCCGGATCCGCTCGCCGGGCCGGAAGAGCCCGGTCCAGTTCTGTGCCGGGTGCAGTCCGTTCATCAGATAGGTGTAGGTCGCGCCGGTGACGTCCGCGATGTCCGTGGGGGACATACGCATGCCGCCCCAGGCGAGCCGGTCGCGAACGGTGGCGCCGAGGCCGTTTTCCGCGGCCTCTGAGAAGAAGTCGCCTACCGTTCGCCTGTCGAAGTTGAAGTAGTGGCTCATCTTCTTCAGCTTTGCCAGAACGCGGTGCGGGTTCTCGAAGGTCCAGTCGGAGAGCAGCACCACGTAGTCCCGCTCGTAGCGGAACGGTTCCGGCGCTTCGGGGTGGATGATCAACGGTCCGTAGGTGCCGGTCTGTTCCTGAAGCGCCGAGTGGCTGTGGTACCAGTACGTGCCGTACTGCCGGACCGGGAACTTCGCGAGGAACGTCTCGCCCGGAGCCACACCCGGGAAGGCGACCCCGGGCACGCCATCCATCTCGAAGGGCAGCAGGATGCCGTGCCAGTGCAGGGAGGTATCTTCATCCAGGTGGTTGCTCACCCGCAGGAGGGCCTCCCGGCCCTGCCAGAGCTCCACCAGGGGGCCCGGTACGGAGCCGTTGAGCGTCGTGGCCGAGCCGCGTCCTCCGGCGATCTCGATGGATTGCCGGCGGATGGCCAGTGACAGATCGACGTCGCGGGGCGCCCCCCCGGGGACCTGACCCGCGCGCGCATACGCGGGAAAGACCGGGCCGACCCCAGCCAGTGCGGTGGCGGCCGCCATGGCCTTGAGCAGCCGGCGACGGTCGCGTCGATGAGCCATGTCGGTATCTCCTGGCGATGAATCGGAAACTCGAGCGGGAGCCATCAGCGCGGGGCGCATGGATCCGGCGCGCTGTGTAGCACATCCTTGCGCGGTTTTGTATCGTGTGGTCCATGGGGACGGCGCCGGCGGTTCAGGCAATCGTGACGACAACCCGTGGCTGCACTTGACGAGGTTGCGCAGGCGCCGCGCCTTTCGGTGGTGATTCCCGTGCTCGACGACGCCGAGGCGCTGACGGCGCTGTTGCGCGCGCTCGACCCTGCGAGCCATCCGGCGCTGGAAGTCATCGTGGTCGACGCGAGCAGCGGCGGCCGGATCTCCGAGATCGTCGGGGAAGCCGGCGCTCGCTGGATCCCGGCACCGCGGGGCCGGGGGCACCAGCTTCGAATGGGCTCCGGCGAGGCGCGCGGGCGGTGGCTGTGGTTCCTGCATGCGGACACGCAGCGCGTTGAACCGGCGCTTCGCTATCTGCTGTCTTTATCGCGTGCCGCCTCGCCGGCGTGGGGGCGCTTCGACGTGGCGTTCGACGTGGCGACGCCGTTGCTGCGGGTGGTTGCGGCGGCCATGAATGCGCGTTCGCGTCTGTCCGGCATCTGCACGGGAGATCAGGGCATGTTCCTGCATCGCGATCTGTTGTCCGCGGTCGGCGGGGTGCCCGCGCAGTCGCTGATGGAAGACGTCGAGCTCAGCGCGAGACTCCGGCGCCTGAGGCGTCCGCGCTCCCGGCGGGAGACCCTCGTGACCTCCGCCCGGCGCTGGCGCGCGCACGGTCCGTTGCGCACCGTGCTGCGCATGTGGTGGTTCCGGCTGCGCTATTGGCTCGGGGCCGACCCGGAGCGGCTCGCGCGGGAATACTACCGATGAGCGGCGTGCACGGGGGCATGCTCTGCATCTTCACGCGCGCGCCGGTGCTCGGCGGCGTGAAGCGACGCCTGGCTCGGGATCTGGGAGACACTGCGGCGCTGCGCGCCCACGAGTGTCTGGTGGCGGATACGCTGGCGCGGCTCGGCGGGGTTCCGGGATTCGCGGTGGAGTTGTGGATCGCCGGCACGTGTAACGACAGCGTCCGGCAGTGGTCGCGGCGCTGGGCGCTGCCGGTGCGGCTACAGCGTGGCGACGATCTCGGCGAGCGCATGGCCGACGCGCTGCTCGGCGGCCTCGAGCGCTGCCCGCTGGCGTTCGTGGTGGGCACCGATTGCCCGGACGTGGATGCCGGCTACGTGCGGGCGGCGGCTCGCGCGCTGACGCATGCGGATGTGGTGATCGGGCCGGCGGAGGACGGCGGCTTCGGCCTCATCGGCGCGCGGCGGGCGGCCGCCGGACGATTGCCCGCGCTGTTCCGCGAGGTGCCGTGGGGCTCGGCGACGGTGCTCGCGACCACCCTGCGGCGTGCGCAGGCGGCGGGCGTGAGCGTGGCGCGCCTGAGGGAGATCTGGGACGTGGACACGGCGGAGGATTGGGCGCGGTTCCTGGCGGCGCGCCGGGACGCGGGTCAGGATCCGGGCGCGGTCTGATCGTCGCCGGCGCCCTGCGCGTCCGCCAGCAGCTGGTCGAGCTCGTCCTGGTCGATCTCGTCGCCGGCGGCCGCCGCGGCGGCGTCTGCTGCCGCCCCCGGGGCCACCGCTTCGCCCCGGGCCGCCTGCTCGAGCTCCATGAGGTCGAAGCTCGTGCCGTACTGCCGGTCCATGGGTTCGAAGACGTCGAAGATCTGGCGCAGGGGATCGAGGCACTCCGGCTGATCCGCCACCAGAAACAGCGAGAGCTGGTGGCATTCCTCGCGGAGACTTTTCCAGCGCCTCACGAACGCTTCCTCTTCTTCCGGCTCTTGTTGCGCCGCGAGGTGCTCGGCGAGGGTATCGGCGAAATCGGCTCGCGGGGAGATCTCGTTCTCGAGCACCAGCCGCCGCACGGTGGTGGTGGGGTCGTTGGCCGAAAGCGCCCGGGTTCGCTCCTCGAGGAGTTTTTCCGGCGGCGCCATGAAATCGATCTCCGCCAGCTTGCCGGTCACCTCGGCGAGGGATTGCTGCGCCGAGGCGCACAACCCGGTGAGGTCGTCGACCTCCCGGCGAAGCCGCGCGTTTCTCAGCCACAGCGCCGCAATGGCGGCGGCGGAGAAGGCTGCAATCTGAATGACGGCGAAAAGCTGCCAGGTCATGTAAGCCACCAGGCGTTCGACTTCTGGGGCCAAGTATAGAAGAGTCGGCGCGCGGGGCGCGTTTCAGCGTTTCGCGCCCCGCCCGGCAAGCTGTTGCACGTACTGCTCGAGACGCCGGCGGTCGGCGATGCCCATGTCGGTGAACTCGATGCCGCAGGTGGTGAGCCGCTGCTTGGCGTCCCAGCCGCTGTGGCGGATCACCGCCTCGGTGGCCAGGCTGAAGCTGCGGGTCAGGGTCAGCTCGCATCGCGGCAGTATCTCGTCGCCGTCGAGGGCGGGTACCACGGCGCCGTCGAACACGGCCCGGCATCCGCCCACGGAGACGTCGAGGATCTGACCGCAGAGCGGCGTGTGGGGCACCGTGGCCCGATAAAGGCTGATGGCGCCTTCGTCCGGGCTCACCCGGGGTGGCACGGCGATGCGCGTGTGCCGGCGGCGCTGCTGACGCAGCAGACGCTGCGGCAGACTGGCGCGAAAGTAGGGGAGCCCCCGTTCCGACTCCACCGCGGTGATGGTGCAGTCCTCGCCGCACAGATACAGCCCGTCGACGCTCGCGGCGAACGTGAAGCGGGTGTCGTGACGGAGCCGGAGCAGGCCGTCCCGCGGCCGGATGTCCTCGATCAGGAAGGCTCTGCGTTCCACGTCCAGGATGCGCGCGGTGTATTCGCGCTGCACGCCGGGTAGACGCAGCTCGAGATCCGCAGCGTGGTCCCGCAGGATCCGCAGGACCATCGTCATCTCGGCGGGGCGGGTGAGATAGACGCTGCGGCGTCCGGCCGGGTTGGGGCGGGTGGCGGTTGCGGTCGCGTCCTTCAAGCTGCACCTCACTCCGTTGAGATCCACCGCCCGGAGGCGGTTGCCGTCCAGGCAGTCTGCCCGCTCCGGCACCGACCGGGCGTGACGGAGTTCACGCGGTAGCGATCTCCGCCGCAACATTTCGCCCGCGGCCGCTATCGTGCCCGCGGCCGCTCAGCGCCTGAAGGTGAAGCGGAGCTGGGCCCGTACCGGTGCCTGCTCCACCGGCTCGAACCGCCAGCCCTGGAGGGCCACGAGAGCGTCGCGGTGGAAGATCCTGGAGGAAGAATCCACGACCTCGGCCTCGCTCACGCCACCGTCCGGTGTCACCGTGAACTGGACTTCCACCCAGCCGTCGAATCCGCCGGCGCGGGCGCGCCGGGGATAGTCGGGAACGACCTTACGCACGACGTCCAGCTCGCTCAGGGTATACACTTTGTCGCCGGCCTGTGCCGCTGGGATGGGGCTCGCGAGTGCGCCGGCGATGGCGGCGGCAGCGAGGATGGGAGCGACTCTCATGACGATCCTCCTTGTTGTTGTCGTCTCGGGGTTCCACGGTTCCCGTAGCCGTATCGGCCGCGGCGGGAAAACTTGAAGCCCGACCGTTGATCGGGCGCAGTAACTGTGCGCTGCATCACGCCGGATTCAGAACTCCTCCCATTCGTCGTCGGTGCCGGTGGCGGCGCGGGGCGCCGGCCGCGGTGCCGCGGACGACGGTGCCGGGGGGTTGCTCCAGGGACGGTTGGGCCCGCGGCGTTCGGCGGTCAGCCCCGGCGGCAGGCCGCCGGTCTCGCCCCGGGACGCCGCCGCTTTCGGTGCAGCGGCGCCGGCGGCGTCGTCGCTCACCCGGTAGCGGCTGACCAGCTCGTGGAGGCTGTTGGCCAGGTCCGCCGAAGACTGGCTGGATGCCGTGGCCTCTTCGACCATCGAGGCGTTCTGCTGGGTCAGCTCGTCGAGCTGCATCACCGCCTTGTTCACCTGTTCGATACCCGCGGACTGTTCCTCGCTCGCTGCCGCGATCTCGGCGACGATCTCCGTCACCTTGTTCACGCGCTCGATGATCTCGTCGAGGGTGACGCCGGAGTTCTCCACGAGCTCGGTCCCCTGATTCACCTTCTGCACCGAGTCTTCGATCAGGTCCTTGATCTCCTTGGCGGAGCTGGCGGAGCGTTGGGCCAGGTTGCGCACCTCCGAGGCCACGACGGCGAAGCCGCGGCCCTGCTCGCCGGCACGGGCAGCCTCCACCGCGGCGTTCAGGGCCAGCAGATTGGTCTGGAAGGCGATCTCGTCGATGACCCCGATGATGTCGGCCACCTGCTTCGACGAATGGTTGATCTCGCTCATGGCGCTGACGGCGTCGGAGACCACGGTGCCGCCCTTCTCGGCGGATTCACGGGCTTCGCTGGCCAGTCGGTTGGCGTGGCCGGCGTTCTCCGCGCTCTGTCGCACCGTGGACGTCATTTCCTCCATGGAAGACGCGGTCTCCTGCAGCGACGAGGCCTGCTCTTCGGTGCGCTGCGACAGGCTGACGTTGCCGGCGGCGATCTGGTTGGCTTCCGAGGCCACGGTGAGGCTCGACTCGGTCACCTCCTTCACCAGCTTCTGGAGGTTCTCGCGCATGCGCCGCATCGCCGTGAGCAACATGCCGGTCTCGTCCTTGCGGTCCACTTCAATGTCCTGGGTGAGGTCGCCGTCGGCGATGGCGTTGGCCACCCGCACCGCTTCGTTGAGCGGTACCACGATGGCGCGGATGATCAGCGCGCCCACGACGCCGGCGAGCAGAATGCCCAGGACGATGGCGGCGATGGTGATGCCCCGGATCAGCCCGTAGACGTTAGTGGCCTCCTCGTACTGGCGCCGCGCCTCGTCGAGCTGCAGGGTGATGAGCTCGTCCACGCGCGCGAGCAGCGGCTCGAACGCCGGTTCCATGACGTCGTAGGCAGTGTCGATCCCCTCCTCGAGCCGGCCGGCCTCGAGGTCGTCCATCGCGGTCATCAGTCCCCGCTGCACGAACGCGTGGCGGGCGGATTCGAATTCCTCTGCCAGTGCTCGCTCCTCGGCGTCGAGCTCGTTGTCGAGGTAGCTGTTCCACAGCGTGTTGATGCGCCGGGCGTTGTCGTCGATTTGCTGGGCGTTGCGGCTAATGATGTCCGACGTCGGTTCATTGACCGCGTCCAGGGCGAGCATCCGGCTTCGCATGAGCAGGGTACGGATGTCCGCGATCTGTCCGGTGGGAACGGTGCGGTGCTCGTAGACGTTGAGCAGTCCGTCGTTGTTCTGGCTCATGCCGTAGATGCCCAGGCCGCCGATCATCGCCAGCGTCGCCGACAGAAAGCCCAGCAGCACGATCAGGCGCGCCTTGATCGTCAACTTGGTGTGGAACATCGGGATACCTCCTTGTTCTTGTCTCGCTCCGTGGCTCCGTACCGACGGTGCGTCGCCCTGAGATTGCCTCCGGCAAGGGTTATCGGCACCACCGCCACGAACTTGAACCGTCGGGCACTGAGCTACACTGGCTTCATAGCGAGCATTGCGTGCAGCAGCGTCCATGCAGCGAAACGACGAGCCAGACGAGATCGAGAGCGGGGAAGAGAGCGGTCCCGGCAACCGGTTCGCCCGGGTCGTGCTCGATTTCGATGACGAGAGCGGGATGCTCATGGCGCGTGTCGAGCCCGCTGACGAGCCCATGGAAGTGGACCTGGCGGGGTTGCGCGCCCTGGTCGAGGACGCGGGCTATGGGGATCTGAGCTTCCGGCCCGACGCGCTGGCGCACCTGCTCCGGCGGATTCGCGATCGTGAATACGGAGAGTACCCGTTGGGCAGCCGTCTGGATGCCGAGGTGTCGGTGGGCGTGACGGCGGATCGCCTGCAGGCGCTGCTCAGCACGACGAAGGCGTATGGTGGCAGGCCGGCGACACGCGCGCGTTTCGACGAAGCCGCCGCAGCCGCCGGGCTCAGCGCGGAGAGTGTGCTGACGGATGCCGTGGAGGCGGCGCTCGCCGAGCCGACGGTCACCAACCGCGTGATCGCTCAGGGGATAGCGCCCCGGTCGGGCAACGACAGCCGGGCCGAGGTCCTCGTGGATCTGACCCCGGAGACATCGCGGCCCAAGGAAACCGGACAGGGTCGCGTGGATCACTACCTGGTGCGGGATTTCGTCATCGTCGACGCCGGCACCCCGGTGTTGCGTCGGCACCCGGCGACCCGTGGCGTGCCGGGCGGGGACGTGCTCGGTGAGCCCGTCCCCGCCCGGGACGGCAAAGACGTGCCCCTGCCCCGGGACATGCCGGGCGTGCGGCCGGATGCAGAGGACGAGACCCTGCTGGTGGCGGAATACCGCGGACACCCGGTGGTGATTCCGGGCGGCATTCGCGTCGACAAGACCCTGGTGATGGACGACGTCGATCTGCGTACCGGGAACGTCGACTTCGACGGCTCGGTGCTGGTGAAAGGTGACGTGACGGCGGGCGTGGAGGTGGCCGCTACCGGCGACGTGATGGTCAAGGGCAGCGTCGAGAACGCGTCGGTGCACGCCGGCAACGATCTGCTCGTGGCCCGCGGCATCACCGGCTCGGAAAGTGCCAATCGCGGGGGTGCGCGATCTGCGCGCATCAGCGCCGGTGGTCAGGTGGAGGCAGCGTTCGTCAGCGGTGTGGTGGTGGAATCCGGGGCCGACGTGGTGGTGAAGGAGTACCTGAGTCACTGCGAAACCCGGGCTGGCGGGCAGGTTCTGGTGGGGCAGCGGGGCGGTCGGGGTGTGATCGTCGGCGGCTGTTGCCACGGTATCCGGGGCGTGGCCTGCCGGACCGCGGGCACCGTGGCCAACGTGCCGACGCGCATCGCCGCCGGCGCCACCGAGACGCTGCGCCTGGCCCACGAGGAAGCGCTGGCCCACGGCGCTGCATTGGAGGGGCGCCTCGAGCAGCTCCGCAGCGCCCTGGCGGGCATGGTGGAGCGGGCCCGGGCGGGCTCGCAGGCGACGCAGGCCCACCTGCTGCGCAAGCTGCGCCGGACCGTGGAAGACTTCGAGCGACGCGTGGCGGAGGCGGATCGGCAGACCGCTGATCTGGCGGCTCGGATCGAATCCGGCGCGCACGCATCAGTGGCGTGCAACGGTCCCGTCCACCCCAACGTCACGGTGGTGGTCGGCACCGCCAGCCTGGTGGTGCGCCGGGAGGCGACCGGCGGCCGTTTCACCGCCCGCGACGACGAGATCCATTGGGAATGATGCCCGGCCGTGGCCGCGGCCGCCGCCGCGGCGGCGGGCCGCGGGAACGTGTCTATACTCCAGTGCAGCTACGGAACAACGGAACCCACATGCCGAACATTCTCGTCGTCGACGACTCCAGCTCCATGCGGGAAATGGTGAGCTACACGCTGGAAAGCGCCGGCCACGGCGTCGTCTGCGCCGCCGACGGCGCCCAGGCCCTCGAGATCGCGGCCGACCGCCCCGAGGCGTTCGATCTCGTGATCACCGACATCAACATGCCGGTCATGGACGGCCTGACCCTGATCCGCGAGCTGCGCACCCTCAAGTCCTATCAGTATCGGCCGATTCTGGTGTTGTCGACGGAGTCTTCGCAGGAGACGAAGACCGCGGGCAAGGCGGCGGGGGCGACGGGCTGGATCGTCAAACCCTTCGATCCCGACCAGCTGCTCGGGGTGGTGGGCAAAGTGCTCCCGCAGTAGCGGGCGGGCGAACGCAGACATCGAGGATCCGAATGAGCGGGATGGAGGAATTCCACCAGATTTTCTTCGAGGAGGCTGATGAGCTGATCGCGGTCATGGAGTCGGAGCTCCTCGAGATGGTGTTCGATCCCGGCAGCCCTGAGCGCATCAACGACGTGTTTCGCGCCGCGCACTCCATCAAGGGCGGCGCGGCCACCTTCGGCTTCTCGGAGATCTCCGAGACCACCCACGTCATGGAAACCCTGATGAACGGGGTCCGCGACGGCAGCGTCGAGGTGTCGCGGGCGCTGATCGACCTGCTGTTGAATGCGGTGGACTGCGTCCGCGATCTGGTGGCCTGTGCCAAGTCCGGCGACAGCGCGGACGCCGCGCGGGCCGCCGAGACGCGGCGCTCGCTCGAGGCGTTTCTCGACGGCCCTGCCGGCGACGTCGGCGCGCCCGCCGCCGCGGAAGCCGGCGATGCAGCGTCCGCGGCAGTCGCCGGCCAGACGAAGCATCGCTACAGCATCGCGTTCAAGCCGTCGCACGAGCTGTTCAAGATGGGGAACGACCCCCTGCACATTTTCCGCGCCCTCGACGAGCTGGGGGATCTGCAGGTGAGCCTCGATGGCGCCACCGTGCCGGCGCTCGAGGGCTACGAGCCGGACCGGTTGTACCTGGCGTGGTCGTTGACGCTGGATACGACGGCGGAGCGCGAGAGCGTGCTCGAGGCGTTCGAGTGGGTGGAGGATGTCTGCGAGATCAGCATCGACGTGGTGCCGCTCGGTGGCGCCTGCGGGGAAGACGGGCAGGGCGAGGAAGACGGGCAGGAGCCGGCTGCCGGCACCGGGGCGCAGTCGCCCGAGGTGGCCGCTCGTCCTCGCGCCGAGCGCCGAAGCGGCGCGGATACCACGTCCATTCGCGTCAGCATCGACAAGATCGACACCCTGATCAATCTCGTCGGGGAGCTGGTGATCACCCAGTCCATGCTCGGAGAGCTCGGCGAGCACATCGAAACCTGCGACCTCGAGAAGCTGCGCGAGGGATTCGCACAGCTCGAGCGGCACACGCGGGAGCTCCAGGAAAACGTGATGAAGATCCGCATGGTGCCCGTCTCCAACGTTTTCAACCGCCTGCCCCGGACCATCCACGATCTCGGCACCCGGCTCGGCAAAAAGGTGGATCTGCGCCTGCGCGGCGAGCAGACGGAAATGGACAAGACCGTGATGGAGCGGATCGGCGATCCGCTGGTGCACCTGGTGCGAAACGCCGTGGATCACGGGATCGAGACGCCGGAGGAACGCCGTGCTGCGGGAAAGCCCGAGCAGGGGGACCTCGAACTTTGCGCCTATCATGCCAACGGCAACATCGTCATCGAGATCCGGGACGACGGCAAGGGCCTGGACACCGAGCGGATTCTCGCCAAGGCCCGTGCCAACGGCCTGGTGGGCGAGAGCGAGACGCCGGCGGATCAGGAGATACACGAGCTCATTTTCCATCCCGGCTTCTCCACCGCGAACGAGGTGAGCGACGTCTCCGGCCGCGGCGTCGGCATGGACGTTGTGAAACAGAATATCCAGGAGCTCGGCGGGGCCGTGGAGATCGCCTCGCTGGCCGGGCGCGGATCCACGTTCACCATCCGCCTGCCGCTCACCCTGGCCATCGTCGACGGTCAACTGCTGCGGGTCCGGGATCAGGTCTACATCGTGCCGCTGGTGTCGATCCTCGAGTCCATCCAGCTCGAGGCGCGTCACCTCAGCACCATCGCCGACCGCGGGCAGCTCTATCGCATTCGCGGTGAATACGTGCCGGTGGTGTCGCTCACCCGACTGTTCGGCCTGGCGGCGGCCGATTCGCCGGCGGGCGAGCCGGCGGACGAGGCGCCGGGAGAACCACTGCTGGTGCTGGTGGAGAGCGGTCAGGGCAAGGTGGGGCTGCTGGTGGACGATCTGCTCGCGCAGCAGCAGGTGGTGGTCAAGAGCCTGGAATCCAACTTCCGGCGTGTTCCGGGCATTTCCGGGGCGACCATCCTCGGCGACGGCCGGGTGGCGCTCATTCTCGACATTCCGGGGTTGTCCCGGCTGGTTCGGCAGGGCGGCGAGGACCCGCGGGGCCCGTCGGCCGAGCGCATCGGACCCCGGGCAGCATGAGGGACACGACATGATTCCACAGACCGAGGACGCCTCCGGGGGCGAGGCCGTGCAGGGCGATGCCGCGGTGGACCCCGCCGCTTCCCAGTACCTGACGTTCATGCTGGACGGCGAGGAGTACGGCATCGAGATACTCCGGGTCCAGGAGATCAAGGGTTGGGAGGAAACCACGGAGATCCCCAACACCCCCGATTACGTGCTCGGGGTCATCAATCTGCGGGGCGCGGTGATCCCGGTCATGGACATGCGCCGGCGCTTCGGGATGCCGCCGCGGGAGTTCGGCAAGCTCACGGTGGTGATCGTCGTCCACGCCGACGTGGGGGACGAAGGCAAGACCATGGGATTCGTGGTGGACGCGGTATCGGACGTGCACAACATCGATCCCGCCAGCATCAAGCCGCCGCCCGACGTGGAATCCAGCGTGGACACCCGCTACATCAAGGGCCTGGCGACGGTGGACGAGCAGATGATCATTCTGCTGGATCTCGAGCACGTGGTGGCCGAGCAATGAGCGAAGGGGTGTCGATCCGATTGCCGGAGCGGCTCGGGGTCGAGCAGGTGGCGGACGTCCTCGCCGGGATCCCAGCGCATGGGGTGGCGCAGACTCTGCGGCTCGATTGCTCGGAGGTGGCATCGGTGGACACCGCTGGGCTGCAGCTTCTGCTGGTGCTGCGTCGCGCCGCGCGCGATGCGGGCGGGACCCTGGAGCTCGCCCACGTCGGACCGGAGTTGCGCGAGAGTGCGCGGCTGTTGGGGGTGGAAGCGTCGTTGGGTACGGGGTAGCACCGGCCGAACGACCGGGTAGTTGGAGCCTTCCGTGTCGGAACAACCGATGGAGAGAACGCTGCGTTTCAGCCGGGCGTTGTTGGAGCTCGCCGTGCGCGGGAACGGCGCCGCCATGGGCACCATCTCGAGGGTGCACACCGCCGTGGCGGCGGTGGTCTCGGACATTGCCGCGCAGTGCGACAGCCTCACCGACGAGCGGTGCAGTGCGCACACCGTGGCTCGGCTCAAGGCCCGGTGCGCAGCCGCGTCCAGCCTCCTGCGCGACGGCGCGGAGGCCGTCCAGGCTCACGACATCACCGACCAGCGCCTGGCGCATCTGGCGCGGCTGCTCGAGGTCATGCGCTCCGGCGCAGACATCGACATCGACGCGTTCCTCACGGAGGCCGAGGAGCGGACGCTGCTGATGCTGATCGAACAGGGGGTGACCGTCGACGAGGCGCTCGCGCGCCTGGAGCAGGCTGCGCCGGACACGGACAGGGTGGAGCTGTTTTGAGCGCGGCGGCGAAGCCGGCCGCGGGTGGTGGCACCCCGTCGGATCTCATCCCGTTGCGGGAGCACGCGGCCTTCGCCGAGCTGGTGCGCAGGCACGCCGGGATCAAGCTCGGAGAAAACAAGCGCCAGCTTCTCACCACGCGGCTGCAGAAGCGGATGCGCAGCCTCGGTCTGACCAGCTTTGCCGCCTATCGGCAGTATCTCGAAGCGAACATGGCCGACGAGATCGGTGAGCTGATCAACGCCATCACCACCAACCTGACCGCTTTCTTCCGGGAGAATCACCACTTCTTGTACCTGCGGCGCTATTTCGATGAGGTGCCGCCGGGCGCCCGGTTGCGGGTGTGGTCCGCCGGCTGCTCCACGGGCGAGGAGCCTTACAGCATCGCCATGGTGTACCTGGAAAGCTCGGCGCCGGACCGTCGCGTGACCCTAGAGATCACCGCGACGGATATCGATTCCAACTGTCTGCGGCAGGCGGACAGCGGTATCTACGATCGCACCGCCGCCCGGGGGCTCTCCGAGCCCCGCCTGGTGCGGCATTTCCTGAGGGGCGTCGGCCGCAATGCCGGACGCATCCGTGTCCGGCCCGAGCCGCGCGCGCTGGTGCGTTTCCATCGCCACAACCTGATGAACCGGTGGAACGTCGACGAGCCGTTCGACCTGGTGTTCTGTCGCAACGTCGTGATCTATTTCGACGACGATGTCCAGAAAGCGGTGTTCCGGAGCTTCGCCGAGGCTCTGGCGCCCGAGGGTTTGATCTTCATCGGCCACTCGGAGAATCTGTTGCGTGTCTCGGAGCACTTCCAGAGCCTGGGGCAGACGATCTATCGGAGTCGCGCCTGAATGTTCGGGCGCGGGGGAGGGCTGCCCCGGGCAGTCGGCGGGTTCGAGCGCGTCCGTCGCTTCTGGGATCCGAACCAGCAGCTGCTCGTGGCGAAGATTCAGCCCGGCGAGTACTGCGTCACCCGCGGCGGCGAGTGGCTGATCACGCTCCTCGGCTCGTGCGTTTCCGCGTGCGTTCGCGATCCCGTGGCAGGCGTGGGTGGCATGAACCATTTCATGCTGCCGGATCTGCTGCGCCCGGGCCGCTGGGGTCGCACCCGCGTGAACCGGGCGCACCGGTACGGGACCTACGCCATGGAGCACATGATCAACGACGTCCTCAAGCTCGGTGCCCGTCGGGACCGTCTGGAGCTGAAACTGGTGGGTGGCGCCCGCGTGCTGGAAAGCGACACCAGCGTGGGCGAGCGCAACATCGACTTCGTGCGCGAATACCTCGCGCGCGAGGGGCTGCGGGCGAGAAGCGAGGATCTCGGCGGCGTGCACGCGCGCCGCGTCTACTACGATATAGAGAGCGGGCG
>JBMCWS010000040.1:0-22136 GCA_048621375.1 Pseudomonadota bacterium
GCGCTGCACACCGCCCGTCGTGTGACCGGCGGGGTGACCTGCGGGCCGGCCCGGGCGGTGCTCGACGAGTACCCGGCGTTGTCCGCGCTCATGCGCGAGACGGGCTTCCGCTGGAGCGCGCCCGCGGCCGGCCCGGCCGCCAGTGCGCGCGCGGCCCTGGGCGACGGCGGCGACTGCCCGATGCTGCTCACCAGCGGCGACCACGGGCTTCTGAGCGCCGCCACGGTGGACGCATTCTGCGCCGCCGCCGCGCGAGCGGCGTCCGCGTCGGCACTGGACGTGGTGGTTGGGCTGGTGCCCTGGCCGCGGGTGCGCGACGCCTTTCCCGACAGCCGTCGTACGGTGCTGTCCTTCGCCGACGGCGGCTACTGTGGCGCCAACCTGTTCGCGCTCACCACCGCAGACGCCGGCCGCGCCCTGGAATTCTGGTCGTCGGTGGAGGCGGACCGCAAGCATCCGGCGAAGATCGCCCGGCGCCTCGGCGCCGGTCTTCTGGTCCGCTACGCCGCCGGTCGCCTGCGCCTCGACGAGGCGTTCGACGCGCTGTCGCGCCGGACCGGCTGTCGCATCGGCTGGGTCGAGGTTGCGGACCCGCGCGCCGCCGTGGACGTGGACAGCCGCAAGGACTGGGAGTTGGCGCAGCGGGTGTTGGCAGATCCCCGGGCGGAACCGGGCGGCACGCCGTGACCGTGGTGACGCTCACCAATGCGGGGGCCATCCGCGCCGGCCGGCGGCTCGAGACGCTGCGCTCGGCGCTCCCGGAGAGCACCGGCGTCCAACACCACGTGACCGAGCAACCCGGCGAGGTCGCCGCGCTCGTGGGGCACGACCGCTGGACGCCCGACGACCTGCTGGTGATCAACGGCGGCGACGGCACGGTTCAGCTCGCCGTGACCGAGCTGCTCGCGGCGTCGCCCCCGCCGCGGCGGCCGCGGATCGCCTGCCTGCCCGGCGGCACCACCAACATGACCGCGTTCGACCTCAACCACCACCGGCGCTACGCGCAGTGCGCCGCCAGCCTCGCCGCGACCGTGCGCGGGGGTGAGCGCGCACCCGGGCTGGCGCGACCGGTGGTGCGGGTGGCGGCGCCGGACCGTGCCGCCGAGCCACCGCGCTGCGGTCTGTTCTTCGGCATCGGCACCATCGTCCGCGGGATCGAGTATTTTCACCGGCGCGTGCACCCCGTCGGCGGGCGCCACGAGCTGGGCGCGGGTGTGGCGCTGCTGCGCACGCTCTGGGGCATAGCCCGGCACCAGCCGCCCTTCGACGAGCCCCTCGCGGTCACCGTGACCGGGTTCGACCACCTCCACGACCGGGAAGTGGCGGTGCGGCTTCTGCTGGCCACCACCCTGGAGCGGCTGTTTCTCGGCCTGCGGCCGTACTGGGGCGGGGACCCGGGGCGGCTGAAGGGCACCCTGGTGGAAGGGCGCGCGCAGCGCTTTCTCGCGCGCATGCCGAGGCTGCTGCGCGGGCGCCCGGCACCGGACATGGACGCTGCCGGCGGCTATCACAGTCAGCGCCTGGACGCGATGTCCCTGGACTTCCGGGGCGCCTACACCCTGGACGGGGAACTCTTCACCCATCCCGGTGGTAGGATGCGCGTTTCCGCCACCGATCCGATCAGGTTCCTGCCGCTATGAATCGAGCCTCCGACCCGCCTGGCACGAAACCGGCCTCCGGCAGCCGGGGCCGCGTGCGCCGCCTGGTGATCCGCACCGGCAAGCACCTGCTCAGAAAGGTCGGCGAGTTCCAGGCGCGGCATTCCCGGGTGGGAACCACGCCGGTGCTCGACAACCGGGAGTTTCCCTGGGTGGCGGAGCTCGAGCGACACTGGCGGGAGATACGGGCCGAGCTGGACGGTGTGCTCTCGCGCCCCGACGACATTCCGGCCTTTCATCAGCTTTCCCCCGACCAGGCACGGATCTCGAAAGGCGACAACTGGAAGACCTACGCGTTCTACGTCTTCGGTCACCGGGTGGACGACAACTGCGCGGCCTGCCCCCGCACCGCGTCGCTGCTGGACGCCCTGCCGACCCTGCAGAACGCGTGGTTCTCGATTCTCGCGCCGCGCTATCACATACCGCCGCACCGCGGGCCCACGCGGGCGGTCATCCGCTGCCATCTCGGATTGCTGGTGCCTGCGGAGCGGGAGCACTGCTGGCTGCGGGTGGACGACGAGGTGTGCCACTGGGAGGAAGGCCGCTGCCTGGTGTTCGACGACACCTTCGAGCACGAGGTACGCAACGACACCGATGAGGTGCGGGCCGTGCTGTTCCTCGATTTCGACCGGCCCATGGATCGCACCGGGCGCCTGTTCAACCGCCTGCTGGTGGCGGTGATCCGCGCGAGCGCCTACGTGAAGGATCCGCTGGCGAACCTGGCGGCCTGGAACGCCGGGCGCCGGGTCCCATCCGGAAGCGGCCCGCGGGAGTGACATGCTGATCGATCTGCGCCAGGCCGCGAGCGAGCTCGCCGTGGAGACCGAGGTCTGCGTCATGGGCGCCGGCGCCGCCGGAATCACCCTCACCCGGGCCCTGCTCCGCAACGGCCACCGCGTATGCCTGGTGGAATCCGGGGGGCTGGACTTCGACCCCGAGACCCAGAGCCTCTACGACGGCGAGAACCGGGGCATGACCTACTACGAGCTCGCCGACGCCCGCCTGCGCTTCTTCGGCGGCACCACCAACATCTGGGGCGGCCGCTGCGTGCCCCTGGAACCCGTGGACTTCGAGCCGCGCAGCTGGGTGCCCCACAGCGGCTGGCCCATCGACCACGACACCCTGGCGCCCTACTACCGGACGGCGCACGCCGATCTCGAGCTCGGGGAGTACCGCTACGACGACAGCCTGTGGCAACAGCTCCCGTACCGGGCGCCGGCGTTGTGCCCCGAGCAGGTGATCACGCGGTTCTGGCGCTTCGACCAGGTCAAGGAACGCTTCAACGTGCGCCGCTGCGCGGACGTGCTCGAGCACCCGGACGTCCGCGTGCTCACCCACGCGAACGTGGTGCACCTGCAGGCGAATGCGCACGCCTCCGGCCTCGACCACGTGCGCGTCGCCACCCTGGACGGGCGCACCCTGGACATTCGCGCCCGTTGCTTCGTACTCGCCTGCGGCGGTATCGAGAACCCGCGCCTGCTGCTCGCGGCCAACGACGTGGAGTCCGGCGGGATCGGCAACCGTTATGATCGCGTAGGGCGCTTTTTCATGGAGCACCAGCACGGGCGCGCCGGGCGGGTACGCACCCGGCGGCCCTTCGCCCTGTGGGACGCGTTCCGCAAGCGCCGGCCCGCTCGCGGGCAGCCGCCGGTGGCGCCCGCCCTGGTGGCGGCGCCGGCGCTGCAGCAACGCCGGGGCATTCTCAACACCGCGCTGACGTTCAAGCTGCAGCGGGACCCGGACCAGGGCCTGCTGCTGAACGATCGCCTCTACCGGCGGCTGAAGCATCAGCTCCCCCCGGACCGCACCCGCCGGCGCCTGTGGCACGCGTACCGCGACGTCCGGGGGGCCCTGCAGGGCAGCATCAAGCCCTGGGTCGAGCGTGCACGCAGCCGCACCCGGAGCCGCGAGCTGTACCTGATGGTACGCGGCGAGCAGGCGCCCAACCCCGACAGCCGAGTGACGCTCAGCCGTGAGCGCGACCCACTGGGCATGCCCCGGGCGGCCCTGGACTGGCGGCTGTCGCCCCAGGACAAGGAGACCGTGGCCACGCTGGCGGAGACCCTGGACGCTGAGCTGGCGCGGCTGGGCCACGGCGGCGTGACGCCATCCGCCTGGCTGCGGGAGCCCGGCGCCGCGTGGCCCGTGGATCCCACCGTGGGAAAGCATCCCATCGCGGGCTACCACCACATGGGCACCACGCGGATGAGCCGAGAGGCGCGCCACGGTGTGGTGGACGAGCAATGTCGCGTTCACGGCTATCACAATCTCTACGTGGCCGGCAGCTCGGTGTTCCCCACCGGGGGCTGGGCGAATCCCACCCTGACCATCCTGGCGTTGACCCACCGGCTCGCCGACGAGCTGACACGGCGGCTCCGGGAATGAGACGCCTGCCCGCCACCGCCGCCTTTTGCGTTGCCGGAAGCCGTGATACGTTAGCGACCTTCGCGTCGCTGCCTCGAGGACTCCGCGTAACATGAAGGCCATCATTCTCAGCGCTGGTCAGGGGCGGCGGCTGCTTCCGCTCACCGAGGCCACGCCCAAGTGCGCGCTGCCGGTCGGCGAGCGCAGCCTGCTGGAGTGGCAGTTGCACGAGATCGCCCGGTGCGCGGTGGATGAAGTGGTGGTCGTGACCGGCTTCGGCGCCGATCGGGTGGACGAGATCGCGGCGCGGTGCGAGCGGCCCCGGGTACGCACCCTCTACAACCCGTTCTACGCGCTCTCCGACAACCTGGGCACGTGCTGGGTCGCCGGAAGCGAGATGGGCGAGCCCTTCGTGCTGATCAACGGCGACACGCTGTTCGAGGCCGCCATTCTCGAGCGGCTGCTGGCGAGCCCGGCCACGGCGCCGGTGACCCTGGTCACCGATCGCAAGGAAGCCTACGACGCCGACGACATGAAGGTGGTCGTCGAGGACGGCCGCCTGAAGCGCGTAGGCAAAGCACTGGAAGACGGCGTGAACGGCGAGTCCATCGGTATGATGGTGTTCCGCGGCGATGGCCCGCAACGGTTCCGCGACATGGTGACTCACCTCATGCGCTACGGCGAGGGGGTCAACCGCTGGTACCTCTCCGCCATCGACGAGCTGGCGCAACACCAGCCGCTGGCGGTCTGCGACATCCATGGCCTGTCCTGGTGCGAGGTGGACGAGGCCGAGGACCTGGCCAACGCGCGCCGGGTGGTAGCCGGCTGGGCCTCCGCGGACGCCGCGCGCCGGGCGGTCTCCTGAGCCCATGAACGCCACCATCGAGAAATTCGGCTATCCCGGGAGCCTGATCCACGAGTACGACCACTGGGTGGTGCTGCTGCGGCCGCAGCAGGTCACCCTGGGCTCTCTGGTGCTGGCGTGCACCGAGGAGGCCCAGGCATTTCACCAGGTCTCAGCGGCGGGCTTCGCCGGAATGCGCCGGGCGGTAACGGACATCGAAACGGTGCTCGAGGCCGAGGTGGGCTACCGCAAGCTCAACTACCTGATGCTGATGATGGTGGACCCGGACGTGCACTTTCACGTCATTCCGCGCTATGAGGCGCCGGCACGTTTCCACGGCGTCGAGTTCCCGGACCACGGCTGGCCGGGTCCTCCGGCGCTCGGCGCGCACACGGAAACGGACGCCGAGCTCAACGCCGCGCTCACACGGCAGCTCGCGCAGGCCTGGCCGCGCAGCTAGCCGTGTAAACACGATCACACTGATCGAAACGAAACTCCGATCGCACGTCCGAGCCCTCTCCGGGTGAGCGCGGACCGGCGGGCTCCACCAGGGGCGGTCAGTCCACCTTGACGGGGGGCTCCGGCATGCTCGAGGTGCGGGTGATCTCTTCGTCGCTCATGGACATGATCTTCTCGTAGACCTTGGGGGGATAACGCATGTGCGGCTTGTCCGGGTCGATGGGCGGCTGGGGAACCCCGCCGCCTTCGCCGGCATAGCTGGCCGGTTGGCGGTAGCGGGAGAGCTCCTCTTCGGAGATGCCGGCCAGCGCCACCACTTCCGGGTCGATCCAGGCCCGCGCGTCGATGGGCTGCTCGGAGGTGGTCACCTCCAGGGTCAGCCCTTCCGGGCCGGCGAAGTAAATGGACTGGCACATGCCGTGGTCGATGGGCCCCAGCACGTTCACGCCCCGGGAGCGGATGCGGTCGCGCATGTTCAACAGCTCCTCGGGCGTATCCACGTTCAGTGCCAGATGCTGCATGGTGCCCGGTGCCGAAGGCAGAGCGCCGGAGCCGGCGTGGGTCTTGCCGTACTCGATGGGAATCTCCCTGATGGCATCGAGCTGCACGAACGCGATATAGCAGTGGTCGTTGGCTTTCATGAAGCCGTGCCAGGCCCCTTCGACGCCGTGCATCCAGTACAGCGCCACCAGCTCCATGCCGAGCACGTCGGTGAAGAACTCGATCTGCTGCTTGATGTCGGCGGTGGAGATGGCCAGGTGGTGCATGCCGTTGGCTTTAATCGATGCGTCGACCATGATTGATCCTCCTGTTGTAGCAAAGGCGGCTGCCAGCTGGCCGGGTCATTCCGTTTCGAAATGGTGGTGGCTGCACGCTCACGCATTTTCTGCCTCACGGAGCTTGCGCTTGAGGATTTTGCCGATGGGATTGCGGGGCAGGAGCTCACTGCGGAAGCTGACGCTGCGCGGGCATTTGTAGCCGGCGAGCTGCTGCCGGCAATGACCGATCAGCGCTTCGGGGGCGGCCGATGCGCCGGGCGCCAGCCGTACCACGGCGTGCACCTGCTCGCCCCAGCGAGCGGACGGGATGCCGATGATGGCGCTCTCCGCCACGGCGGGATGGCTGTCCAGCACACGCTCCACCTCCACCGAATAGACGTTCTCTCCACCGCTGATGATCATGTCCTTGGCCCGGTCCACCACGAACAGGAAGCCTTCATCATCGAGATAGCCGATGTCGCCGGTGTGCAGCCAGCCGTCGCGGAAGGCCTCGGCGGTTTCTTCGGGACGGTTCCAGTAGCCGGGCGCCAGGCCCGGGGAGCGCACGCAGATCTCGCCCCAGCCGCCGGCAGGCGCCACGTTGCCATCCGGATCGATGATGCGCAGTTCCACCCCGGCCACCGGCCGGCCGGCCGAGTGCCGCTTGGCGAGCGCCGGGTCGTGACATTCCGGCATGAGCGCGGTGGTGACGCCGGTTTCGGTCTGGCCGTAGATCTGCACGAACGCCGTCGCCGGCAGGTGCGTCATGGCCAGGCGCAGGTCCTGCTCCGCAATGGGAGAGCCGCCGTAGGTGATCCGCCGCAGCGGGGTGACGTCGTGATCGGCGATGGCGGGGTGCGTCACCAGGGCGCGGATCATGGCCGGCACCAGGACCGCATAGCTCACCCGCCTGCGCTCGATGGTGGCGAGCACGCGCTCGACATCGAACCGGTCGAGAATCTCGGCGGTGCCGCCCACCAGCATGGCGCCGTAGCTGTTGGAGAGCCCCGCGAGATGAAACATGGGGGCCGCCAGCAGCAGGCATTCCGACGCCTCGAGCCGTGCCACGCTCTGCCACTGCAAAAGCCCGCTCACCAGGCTGCGGTGGGTGAGTATCACCCCTTTGGCGCGGCCGGTGGTGCCGCCCGTGTAGCAGATCACCGCGGCGTCCTCGCCGCCGCGACCCTGGTCGGCCAGGGGCTGACGGCGTTCGGCCAGCTCCGTGAGGGAATCACCTCCCGTATCGCCAGGCTCGATGGCGAGCAGGTGACGCAGGAAGCCGGCGCCGGGCAGCAGGGCGCGGGCGGTGGCCCGGTGTTCGCCGTCCACCAGCAGCAGCCTCGGTGCGCAGTCGTCGAGACACTCCCCCAGCTCGCTCTCCGTGAGCCGGGTGTTGAGCGGCACCAGCACACCGCCGGCCCAGGGTACGGCCAGCAGCAGCGCATACAGATCATCGCTGTTGGCGCTGAGCACGGCTACCCGGTCGCCCCGCTCGAGACCCAGATGGTGCAGCGCCGCGGCGAAGCGCGCCACGCGCTCGCCGAGTTCCTTCCAGGTGGTGGCGCACCGACCCTGACGCACGGCAATGGCGTGGGGCCGGATGGCCATGGCCGAGGTGAGCAGGCGCGTCAGAGCGTACGCGTCCGGTCCCGGTCGAAGCGAATGCGGGGCCGTGTTGCCGTTGGACGTGGTTTCTTCGGGCAGCGGCATCCTCAGAACCCCGCTGCCGCCTGGGCCGCTTCCGCCTTCTTCCGCTGCAGCAGGTCTTCGAGCTCATGTGGGCCCAGCATGCCCGTGGGTTCGATCTTGATGACGCGGATGTCCTCGAAGCCGAGGAATCGCCCGATGTGCTCGAGATACCAGCGCTGGAAATCCGCCTTGGTACCATCGGCAAGCTCGGGAAAGCGGGGCGCGTAGGGACTGCCGCTGGCCAGAACGAGTTGCAGGGGCCGATCCTGAATCATGCCCACATACTCGCCTTGGGCGTTCACGTAGAACGTGAGGCCCGGCTGACACACCAGATCGATCCAGTGCTTGAGCCGGTAGGGAATGGAGAAATTCCACATGGGGCTCGCCACGATCACTTTGTCCGCCGTCTTCAGACGTTCGATCTCGGCCATCACGCCGGCCCACTCACCGGCCGCCTCGATGCCGCCGCCGCCGCGCATCATGTCGGCGATCTGAGCCATCTTCTGCCCGGCGCCTTCGGCACCGAATGCCGGCAGCTCGGTATCGAACAGCGGCAGGTGCTCGATGTGATGCTCCGGGTGGTGTTCCCGGTAGCTCGCCAGGAACGCTTCGGCAACCCTGGACGAGAACGAGGTTTCGCCGCGGGGGCTCGCTTCGATGTACAGCACGTTCGTCATGACGTCCTCAAACCGGTGATGCGGGATCCATGCCCAGCAGCAGGCGGCCGAAGTTCTCGGCGCCGATTTCCAGATCGAACACGGTATGGCACGACAGCGTGTTCACGTCCCGCTGGATGCGCTGCATGGGGTGAGGCTTGAGGTGGGCGCCGGCGCCGCTGGCTTCCATGATGGTGATGATGGCGTCCCGGCATTGCCGGACCACCTGGGCGACGGCCAGGCGCAGCCGGGCCCGCTCCTGGGGCGGACAGACCTCGTCGTACTCGCCCCAGGCCGACAGATCCCGGCCGGCTTTTCGCAGCAGCGCCTCGGCGGCATCGATCTGCGCCGCCACGCTGCCGAGGCGGATCTGGGCCGCCTGGCGCTGAGCCTGGCTGGTGCCGGTGCCGTACAGAGTGCGCCCACCGAGCCGCTCGATGAACAGCTCCAGCGCGCGCCGCGCCGCGCCCACCGCCGGGGTGGCGGCGGCAATGCACAACAGCGGCAGCATGGGATTGCGGAAAGTCGGCGATGCGTGCCACTGAGAGCCGGACCCGCGGCCCAGTGAGATGCTGGCGAGACTCTCGCTGTAGGCCGTGGGAACGAACAGATCGGTGGCAATCATGTCGTTGCTGCCCGTGCCTTCCATGCCATCGCAGTACCAGGTGTCCTCGACCTCGATCTCGTCACGACGCACCAGAAACAGCCGGGGGTCGGGGGCGTCGCCGGCCACCACACCGTTCAGGATGACCCGGTCGGCGTGCATGACGCCGGTGCCCCAGGCCCAGCGCCCCGAGATGCGGTAGCCGCCCTCCACGGCCTGAGCCTTGCCGTTGGGGCTGATGCTGGCAGGGGCGAGCACGTAGGGCCGCTCACCGAACACGGCCTGCTGAGTCTCCGCCGGAAACTGCGCCAGCATCCAGTTGTGTTCCATGTAGAAGGTGGTGACCCAGCCGGTCGACGTGCAGGCCTCACTCACAGCCAGGCCGATATCGATGAACGTGTCGATGTCGATCTCGTAGCCGCCGAAGTGGCGTGGTACGAACGCCTTGAAAACGCCCGTCTCCTCCAGAGCGCGAATGACCTCGTCTACGGGCTTGCGCAACTGTTCCGCCTGTTCTGCGTGCTCGGCGATGAACGGGGCCAGGGCGCGTACGCGGTCTGTGAGACCCGTGGCGGCGTTGGCTGATGCGGCTTCCAGCATGACGAACTTCCCCTCGTGACGAGGCGATAATTGTCTAGTGCTTGACATTCTGTTGTCAAGGAATTGACACTTGTAAAGCGTACGACCGTGAGATCGCTCCTGCACAGGGGCGGTGATCAATCAGGAGGGGAGAAAGCATGAACATCGAACGATCGCTGAAATCCGTCCGGCGTGGGCCGGCGCTACTGGCGGCGGCCGGCTGTCTGGGAATGGCGGTGCCGGTGTGGGCGAGCGAGAGCGCCGTCATCGAGGAGGTCGTGGTCACGGCACAGAAGCGGGAGCAGAGCCTGGCGGACGTACCCATCTCCATCAACGTGGTCGCCGGCGACACGCTGGACAGCTACAGCATCGTCACGTTCGAGGATCTCGACGAGCACGTGCCCAACCTGTTGGTGACGGACTCGCCCGGCAACAACCAGATCTACATCCGGGGCATCGGCACCGAATCGGGCAGCCTGGCGCTCGAGCAGTCCGTGTCGCTGTTCGTGGACGGTATCTACGCCGGGCGCGCGCGCCAGTTTCAGGAGCCGTTTCTCGATGTAGAGCGGGTGGAGGTGCTGCGAGGGCCCCAGGGGGCCCTGGTGGGCAAGAACACCTCCGCCGGAGCCATCAGCATCGTCTCACGCCTGCCCACGAACGAAACCGAGGTCCGCGTCGACGGCGAGTACGAGTTCGAGCACGACGGCTACTCCACCACCGCCATTCTCTCCGGACCGCTCAGCGATGCCTTCCGCGCGCGCCTGGTCACGAAGTACGAGGAAGTGGGCGGCTACGTGCGCAACACCGTGAAGGATCGCGATGAGCCGGACGGCGACCGTCTGCTCATGCGCGGCACCGGCGTGGTCGACGTGACCGAGGCCGTGACCGCGACGGTGCGCCTGGAGTATGCCGAGAGCGACATCGACGGCCATCCATTCGTCACCATCCCGCTTGGCGGCGATTACGACTGGCAGCGGGCCGCCGACGCCGAGGAGTACGACGAGCAGGACACGCTCAACGCCTCGATCACCGTGGATGCGCCGCTGGGCGGGCACACTCTGACCTCCATCACCGGCTACGTGGATCTGGACAGCGAGAATTTCGTCGATGCCGACTTCACCGCAGCGCCACTGGTCGGCGCCTCGTTCTACGACGACCTGCAGCAGTTCTCCCAGGAGTTCCGCCTGCTGTCGCCCACCGGCGGGCAGCTCGACTACGTGCTGGGTGTGTACTACCTGGACCGGGACGTGGACATCTACCGCGAGACCTTCTGGAACCTCGGGCCGTTCACCGGCACCTCCAACCGCGACTACCGCGAGCGCTCGGAGCTGTACTCCGTGTACGGGCAGGTCGAGTACGGCCTGTCGGAGACGGTGAGCGCGGTGGCGAGCGCGCGCTACACGGACGAGGACAAGGAAGCGGATCTGGTGCGCTTCAACGACGGCCTGGCGCCGCCGAGTCAGCTCGACACGCCGATCTCCGGTGCCCTGTCCGAGGACGAGGTGGATCTGTCCGCCAAGCTGCAGTGGCAGGCTACTGACTACGCGATGCTCTATCTGAGCTATGCCGAGGGTTCCAAAGGTGGCGGCTTCGCCGGGGCCTCGGCCTCGGTGCTGGCCGACAACTTCGAGTTCGGGCCCGAAACGTCGCAGTCCTGGGAAGCCGGCGCCAAGCTCGATCTCTCAGACGGCCGCGGCTTCGTCAGCGCGGCGCTGTTCACCACCACCTACGAGGACCTGCAGCTCGCGTCCTACAATGGCGTCGCCTTCGATTTCGCCAACGCCGCCGAGGCCGAGAGCCGCGGCGTGGAGATCGACAGCGCATGGACTCTCGGCGAGGGCTGGCAGCTGAATGGCTCGGTGGCGTATCTGGACACCGAGTACGAGGACTATCCCAACGGCGCCTGCCTCGCGCCGGACAACGTCATCCCCGGCTGCGTCGAGGATCTCAGCGGAACCTCCCTGCCCCATGCGCCACAGTGGACTGGCCGGGTGGACGTGCAGTACTCCCGGGCGGTGGGCGGCGGCCGCTGGTTCACCGCCGACGCCGGCGTGTCGTTCCGGGACGACTTCTTCACGCACCCGGCCCAGTTCGCGGAGTCGCGCCAGGATGCGTTCGCCAAGCTGGATCTGCGTTTGGAGCTCGCCGACGAACGCCAGGGCTGGACCGTGGCCCTGGTGGGTCGCAATCTCACCGACGAGACCACCATCACCCAGTCGTTCGAGACGCCGGCTTCGGCGCCGCCCGGAACGACGCCGGACTACAACCTGGCCTCCGGCTACGTGGACGTGGGCCGGACCATCGCGCTGCAGTTTGGCTATTCGCTGCGTTGACCGGAGGATTTGCAATGACCAGCAGACTGTTGCGGCCCATATGCGACGACGAGGTCGAGGCGTTCCGGAATGACGGCGTGGTGTGTCTGCGCGGCGCGTTCTCCCTGGGCTGGGTCGAGCGACTGGCGGCAGCCACTGAGGAAGTCCTTGCGCAGCCGAGCCAGCGGCATATCGAGGCTCCGGTGACCGAGGGCCGCTTTTCCGTCGACACCTACGTATGGATGCATAACGGGGTTTTCCGGGACTACGCCTTCGAGTCGCCGGCCGCTGCCATCGCCGCCCGCCTGCTGGACGCCCGGCACGTGTCGCTGCTCTACGATCAGGTGCTGGTCAAGGAGCCAGGCACCGACACTCCCACGTCCTGGCATCAGGATGGCGCCTCCTGGCCGCTGAACGGCGAGGACGCGCTGACCCTGTGGATGCCCCATGCCACCGGAGACAACTGCTCCGCCTCGGTGCGCCGGCGCGCGCACACGACACGCTGGGTGAGCGAGCGGTGCACGTTCAGGGAAGGTGATTTTCAGCTGCGTCCGGTGGGCGATCACGGCCTGAAGGACGGAGATCCCCTCCACGGCGATCACTTCCCCCGGGTGCCCGTCGAACGCAACTGGTAACGACAGGAGAGACGATGAAATTGACTCGCGAGCCGTATGGGGTGGTGCACACCGACCCGGACCCCATGAAGGATACGTATGGCGGCTCCACGGGCGTGGTGTTCGTGGAGTGCATGCGGATCTATCCGCAGGACCGGCCCACCGCGAAGTCGGTGGTGGTGTTCTCCCACCCCATCGGCGGCGGTGCGTTCCTGCCAATGGTGAACGCGCTGGCCCGGGCCGGAACCCACGTCATCTACTGCAATCCCCGCTACCGGGGCAACGACAGCGCACTGATCATGGAGAAGTGCCTGCTGGACCTGGGCGCCTGCGTCCGCGATGCCAGGGAACGGTTCGGCTACGAGACCGTCACCCTGGGGGGATGGTCCGGCGGCGGCAGCCTGTCACTGTTCTATCAGGACCAGGCCGAGCAGCCCACCATCACCAGGACGCCGGCTGGCGATCCGTTGAACCTGGTGGAAGCGGGGCTGGTGCCGGCGGACGGCGTGATGCTGCTGGCGGCCCACGTGAGCCGCGCGGTCACCTCCACCGAGTGGCTGGACCCCTCCATCAACGATGAGTCCCGGCCGTTCGACCGCGACCCGGAATTGAACCTCTACGAGCCCGAGAACCCCAACCAGCCGCCGTACCCGGAGGAGTTCGTAACCCGCTTCCGGGCTGCCCAGCTCGAGCGCAACCGCCGCATCACTGCCTGGGTGAAGGATACCCTGGCGGAACTGCGTGCCGATCCGGAGGGGGTTCAGGAACGGCCGTTCGTCGTCTACGGCACCATGGCGGACGTGCGCTGGCTCGATCCCACGCAGGATCCCTCCGACCGGCCCGTGGGCACCTGCTATCTGGGCGATCCCAAGACCGTGAACGACGGCCCGGTGGGGCTGGCCCGGTTCACCACGCTGCGCTCCTGGCTGTCCCAGTGGAGCTATGACGAGACCCGGGCGGACGGGCTCGGCAACGCATCCCGCATCTCGTGTCCCGTGCTGGTGGTGAACAATACCGCGGACCTGGCCTGCACGCCGAGCCATGCCCAGCGCCTGTTCGATGCGGTGAGTCACGATGACAAGGAGATCCACCAGATCAGCGGGGCCGACCACTACTATATGGTGAGCCGTGACAAGGTGAACGAAGCGGTAGGCGTGGTGCGCGACTGGCTGGACCGCAAGGGCCTTGGCGGCTGAATGGCGGATGCGGCCGGACCCCCCGCCGGCGGTTTCTTCCGATGCGCGGACCCGTCTCGTGGTTTCGGGGCGGTCCGGGCGCTCGACGCCGGCAATGGCTAACCGTTATATTGCCGTCTGCCGTTCCCACCGAGTTCCCCGTGGCCGATCCAAAACGCGAGTTTCTGCTGAAGGACCTGCTTCACGCCGTCTACTGGTTCGACGAAAGCCTGCAGAATCACCTGGAAGCGGCGGGCTGGCCGCGCACGTCCCGCACCAAGTCCATGATCCTGATCAACATCGCCGATGGCGTCATCCGGCCGATCCAGATCGCCGCCAATCTCGGCATCAGCCGGCAGGCCGTGCATCTGGCCCTGGGCGAGCTGCAGGACGAGGGTCTGGTGCGCATCGAGCCGGACCCCGACGACCGGCGCGCCAAGCGGGTGTGCTATTCCGACGACCCGCGGGGCATCCGCATGCGCGACGATGCGCTGCGTTCCCTGCATCGGGTCGAAGAGGCGCTCAAAGAGCGGGTGGGCACGCCGTCGTACCGGGAGCTCTGCAAGGCGCTGCGGTCGGGGTGGGGGCAGCCGCTGATGCCCGAATCGGATTGGGCGCGGGGCTAGGCGGGTAAGGGTCAATCCGCCGCCTGGCCGACGCGCGCCGGATAGTCGCCGGCCGCGCAGCCGGGAACGGGCTAACGCGCAGCCCGGTGTTTCGGGTGGTCGTTGCTGCGTTTAGCGGCATAAAGCGCCGTATCGGCATCGTTCATCAGCCGCTCGAGGGACACGGGCGCTCGGGGATCGAACACCGCGGCGCCCAGGGAAACCGATACAGGACACTCCGTGTCCGCTGCGGCGTTGCGCTTGTTCAGTTGGTCGTACAGCCGCGCCCGTTGCAGTTCCAGCGAATCGGGGCCGGCGCCCACGGCCAGGACCACGAACTCGTCACCACCGAGCCGGGCCACCAGGTCGGATTCGCGAAACACCTCCCGGAGCAGCACCGCCACGTCCTTCAACGCCCTGTCCCCCGCGGGGTGGCCGAAGTCGTCGTTGATCGACTTGAAGTCGTCCATGTCGAGGAACAGCAGGAGCGACGGAGTGCTGGACCGGTGCGCCTGCCGCAATGTCTGTTTGGCAATGGCCATGAACCCGCGCCGGTTGTAGAGGCCGGTAAGGTCGTCGGTGAACGAAAGGCTGCGCAGTGCCTCCTGCGCCCGCTCGTGCTCCGTCATATCGCGCAGGACCGCCGTGAACATGACTCGGCCATCGCTCTCGAGCTTCGAGATGCTCGCCTCGGCCGGGAAGATCTCACCGTTCTTCCGCCGCCCTGTGATGCGTCCGCGACGGTTCATGTACCGTGCCGATTCGTCAGCAGCGGCGAAGCTCGTCACCTGCTGGGGGTGCCGGTCGCGCGCTTCCTCCGGCAGCAGCATCACGAGCGGCTGACCGAGCACCGCGCTGGCCTCGTACCCGAATATCTCTTCCGCCCCCTTGTTGAACCGTTCGATGCGCTGGGTCTCACCGATGGTGATGATGGCGTCCGCGGCGATCTGCAGAATACCGTCCAGGCGTGCCTCTGCCTCTTGCCGCAGCCGGTTGGCGCCCCGCTCTTCGGTGACGTCGCGCCCCTCGGGGATGATGTAGATGACCCGGCCGTCCTCCGCCCTCACCGGGGTCAGCGAGAAGTCGAAGATCCGGAGATTGCCTGCCACATCAATGTGCTCAACCTCGTACTGGAACGGCGTTCCAGCCGCTGCGGCAGGCACCGCGCGGCGCACGCGCTCGCGTAGCCGGGGATCGTGGGCAACCCAGGGCGTATTCCAGTACAACTGTCCGACCACGTCGTCGCGCCGAGCGCCGACCAGCTCCAGGGCAGCGCGGTTGGCCTCCAGCAGCACGCCGTCCGGCGCCAGCAGTCCCACGAAATGGGTGACACCGTGGAAGACGGCGCTCAGCCGCCGGGCGGCCTCGAGCTCGCTGGCCCTGGCATGTGATACACCTGATAGCACGTTGGTTTCTAAACTTATGCAAAAACCCCCAACATTACACGAACCGGCGAGCTCGCTCCAGAACGTGCACCGATAGGCGGCCGAGAATGCACGCCCGAAACACAAGCGGCCCGACCGGATCAATGCGAAAGACTGCGACGAATGCGAGTCGTTCGAAGGAGCGACGCGCTCGCCCGTCCCCGGGCCGGCATTCGCAAACGTAGCGAGTTGCCCACCACCACGAGCGAGCTGATCGACATGCCCAGGGCGGCTCCCCAGGGCGGCAGCGCGCCGGCCGCGGCGGCGGGAAGCGCGAGCAGGTTGTAGGCCAGCGCCCAGCCCAGGTTCTGCTTGATGATCCGGCGAATGCGGGTGGCCAGGCGGCGGGCCGCCACCACGGCGTTCAGATCCCCCTCGAGGATCACGCCGTCGCTTCCGGCTTTCGTCAGCGAAGGGCCGTGGTCCAGGGTCAGCGCGGCGTCGGCGATCGCGGACGCGCCGGCATCGTTCAGCCCATCCCCCACCATCAGGACCCGCTGGCCGAGTGCCTGGGCCGACTGCACGAGGCGCAGCTTGTCCTCAGGGTGCAGCCCTCCCTGTGCGGCGTCCACGCCGAGCTCGTGCTCGAAGCGCGCGGCCCGCGCCGGACTGTCCCCGGTGGCGATGACCACACGCCGGATGCCGAGGGCGCGCAGAGCCTCTACGCAGTGGGCCGCACCGGGCCGCAGCGGATCGTCCAGGACATAAACGGCGAGCACCCGCGCCGGGTCGGCGAGCGCCACGCAGGTGACGCCGGTGGTCCCGGCGCGCTGGATGGCGGCCTGCAGGCGCGGCTCACAGTGACGCCCTTCGAGGGCGCGATCCGGGCGGCCGATGAACAGGCGCCGGCCCGCGACGGTGCCGGTGACCCCTTCACCGGGCCGATAGCGCGCGTCCGTCGCAGTCGCAAACGGCGCGGATGCGGAGTCCGCTGCGCTCAGCGCCCGGGCCACCGGATGCGGCATCCCGCCTTCGAGCGCCGCAGCGAGCCCGCGGGCTTCCGCCTCGTCTACCTCCGTGGCGCAGACGATCTCGTTGAGGCGTGGCCGCCCCTCGGTGAGAGTGCCGGTCTTGTCGAAGACCACCGTCGTGGCGCGGGCCAGCGTTTCGACCGCGCTCATGCGCAGGGGCAGCACGCCCGCATCGAGCAGGCGCGCGGCACCCAGCGCGAGAGCCAGGGGCGCCGCGAGCGCGAGCGCGCAGGGGCAGGTGGCGATGAGCACCGCGACGGTGGCGGGCAGCGCCCGGGCCGGCTCCAGCAACCCCCAGACAAGGGCGGTAGCCACCGCGAGCGCGATCACGGCGGGCACGATCCATGCCGCGACCCGGTCGGCCACAGCCAGGCTCGGCGGCCGTGCGTCGAGCCCGGCCCGGACGAGGTCGTCGAGGCGCGCCAGTGTGGTCGCCCCGCCGGCCGCGCTCACGCGCAGCCGCACGCGCCGGTCCAGCGGATGGCATCCGGCGGCGATGGTCTCTCCGGCGGCGCGCGTGATCGGGGTGGGCTCGCCGCGCAGCGCGGACTCGTGGAAGTCCGCGGGGCCCGAGATCAGAACACCGTCCACGGGGAGCGGCTCGCCGGCTTCGATCTCGACCACGTCGCCGGCTGCGAGCCGGCTCGCGGGAACCGCGCGGAACTCACCGTCGGCGTCGAGGCGCGAAACCCACACCGGCGCGTGCCGTAGGGCGTGGTCGAGATAGCCGGTGGCCTGGCGGCGGCCGCCGAGCTCCACGCGTCGGGCGACGCCGAGCATGAGCACGAACATGGCTATGGAGTCGAAATACACCTCGCCGTGGCCGGCAATCGTCGCCCAGGCGCTGCCGAGGAAGGCGGCAGCGAGCCCGAGCGCCACCGGGACGTCCATTCCCAGCCGGCGGTGGCGGAGGTCGGCGGCGGCGCCGCTGAAGAAGGTCCTGCCGGGGTAGGCGAGCAAGGCGGCGGTGGCGACCAGCACCGTTGCGCGGCCGATCAGAACCCAGAGCGGATACGGCTCGGCGGCGCCGCGGAGGTAGGTGGCGAGGGAGAACTGCATCACCACCATGCCCACGATGGCGGCGAACACCAGCCGCTCCGGGGCGAGCTCGCGTTCCGAGGACCAAAGGGCCTCGCGGCGGGTCGGCTCGAAGGGTGCCGCACGGAAGCCGGCCGAAGCGATTGCGTCGAGGAGCGCGCTCAGAGGAGTCCGACTGTGATCCCAGGTCACGGTGGCCACGTGGCCGACCGGGTCCACCTGCACTGCGCTCGTTCCCGGCTGCTGCCACAGTGCGCGTTCCACGGCGCGGAAGCAGCGGCTGCAGCGCGTTCCGTCGAGGGCCAGGCTGACGCGTCGTCGCCGCGGCGGACCGCGCAGCAGGCCGTGCTGGACATCGGGGTCGTCGAAGTAGGCGGGGGTGGTGTTCATCCGGCCCCGGCATCCGGATTCGCCGCGGCTGCGTCAACGGCGCAGCTTGGCATAATACCCGGCGAGGCGGTCGATTTCGCGGTCTGTGAGCGATTCGGCCATCGAACGCATCACGCCGTAGACGTCGCTGGCCCGTTCGCCGGAGCGGAACCCACGGAGCTGCTTTTCGAGATATTGCTGCGGCTGGCCGGCCAGGGCCGGGCCGAGCCGATGTCGCCCCTCGCCCTGGTAGCCGTGGCAGGAAGCGCACGGCGGGATCATGCGGTCCCCGTCCCCGACGCGCGCCAGCTCCGGCGGCCGCGGCGGCTCCTCCGCCGTGGGCCGCGGTGTCCGGGCGGCAAAGTACACCGCGAGACGCCGCAGGGCGGCTTCGTCCAGGCCCTGAGCGAAGGGGGACATGACCGCATCGCTGCGCTTGCCGTCGCGGAAGTCCCGGAGCTGCTTGTAGAGGAATGGCGCGACTTGTCCGGCCAGATCCGGGAAGGTGGCCCCGGTGCCCAGGCCCTGCTCCCCATGACACGCCACGCACGCCTGGGCGTCCGAGCGTCCGGCTTCAGGGTCCGTCGTCTCGAGAGCACCGAGCAGCTCGGCGGTGAACGCGACTTCCGAGGCCGGCTCGGCCCGGGTGAGCGGCACAGCGGAGACGACGGACACCGCCACGATGGCCGCCAGCATCCCGGCCACGCGGTGAAGCGGGCGTACGAGCCCATGCATTTCCGTCACCATTTGAACGGCACCATCGGATAGGTCTCGATCAGGAAGAACTGCAGAATCGGATAGCCGAACGCGACCAGCATGAGCAGGGCGATGATCCAGTTCCACAAGGTGAAGCCGTTCAGCATCGTCGGTATGGGCTCCTCATGATCGCGGGCGGTAGAGAAGGTCAGATGCGGCGTGGCGGCGTCCGGGGCACGTCGCCCGACCGCAGTCGCGACCAGGTTCCACACGAACGCCAGGCTCGAGACGAGCAGGACCGCCCCGCCGACGGTCATGGTCAGCTCATAGGGCTCCCACTGGCCGGCGAAGGTCTCGGCGTAGCCGGCGAACGCCGTGCGTCGCGGCTCGCCGAGGAGGCCGAGCATGTGCCACGGCGTCGTCAGCACGACCATGCCGACGAACCAGAGCACGATCTGGATCACGGCGAGCCGGGTCGAGTGGAGCACCCGGCCCAGCGCCTTCGGCCACAGCAGGTAGGCGATGGCGAAGTACATGATCACGCTGGTACCGCCGAAGATCAGATGGAAATGGGCCGTCACCCACATGGTGTTGTGGACCACGGTGTTCATGGCGTACGCGGAGTTCACCACGCCACCGAAGCCGCCGAGGATGAGCATCAGCAGCGCGCCGACGGCGGCCGCTACCATGGGCTCACCCCAGGACAGCCGTGGAATCCAGCCGAACAGCCCGCGTCCGCCCCGGCGACGGCCGCTCTCCTCGAGGGTCGCAAGGATCGTGAAGCCGGTGAGCAGGCTCGGAATCGCCACGATGGCCGTATTGAAGGCGTGGAAGAGCTTCCAGCCGGCGGCCTGGAACGGGTCCACGAACAGGTGGTGGATGCCCACCGGCAGGCTGAAGACGAGCAGCAGAATGAACACGATGCGCCCCATGATCTCGCTGTACAGCCGCGCGCCGGCGGCTGGAGGCAGCAGGCTGTACAGCGCCGTGTAGGCCGGCAGCAGCCAGAAGTAGACGATGGGGTGCAGGGTCCACACGAAGAGGGTGCGTGCCAGGCCCACGTCGATCCCCTCCACCCATCCCAGGGAGAGCGGGATCAGCTGAAAGACGACCTCCGTGCCCACCCCCACCAGCGTCCATGCCCAGAGGATGGCGTTCGCGGTGGTCGCGTACATCACCAGGGGCACGCGCTCGCCCGGATTCCGGCGCTTCCAGCGCACCATCATCACGATCATGATGACCACCCACGGCAGCGAGCCCAGCAGCACGAGCGCGCTGCCCACGTAGTAGGTCCAGTGCGCGATCATCGGCGGGTAGAACGTATACAGGACGGTGGCGTTGCCGGTGACCAGCGATCCGGCGACCAGGACCAGACCCACCATCATGGCTGCGAATCCGAGCCAGGCCAGCCCCGGCCGCCAGATGGGCTGGCGCAGCGAAGCCGGCGCCACCGCGTAGCCGAAGCCGAGGATGAAGAACGTGGTGAGCACGTACGCCATCAGGTTGCCGTGGATGCTCACGGATTCGTAGTAGCCCTCGGCGGAAATCAGGGCCGGAATGATCTCGGCCCGTTCGAGGACCTGGTAGACGCCGAGAATGGCGGCGACCAGGAAGGCAGCGAACGCCACGAGAAAGTGGGCGAAGATCAATCCGCGGGTGGTCCGGTCGAGGGGCATCACCTTCCGCCCTCGCCGGGACGCGCCCGCCACTGTCGCGGGGGAACCGCCGTGATGCGCGTCCACATGGACTGGTGTCCGACGCCGCAGTACTCGTTGCACAGCATCGCATAGTCACCCGGCTCGCGAATCATCCCGTGGATCTCGGAGACGTAGCCCGGCACGACCATCGAGTCGAGGTTCGTTCCCGGGACGTGGAAGCCGTGGGTCACGTCGGCGCTGGCCAGCCGCCAGGTGATGCGGGTATCCGCCGGGATGGTAACCTCTCGCGGCACGAAGGCGTAGCGCACGGCGACCAGGCGCACGACCAGCCCGCCGTCCGGGCCCCGGGATACGCCGAGATTGTCCGCGGCGAACTCGTCGGTCAGGTGGAGGCGCTGGGAGTCCACGGTCTCGACGTTCGAGGGCGGGTGGATGTCCAGCGCCAGCGACGTGCCGAGAATGATGGCGAAGATCGTCGCCATGATGGCCGTCGCGATGACGGTCCAGAGCCTCTCGTGGCGGTCGATGTGCACGCCGCGCTCCGCCGCCGCTCAGCTCACGTGGCCCGCGGCGAGGAAGCGGCCGAAGAAGAGCAACAGCCAGGCGGCGAAGAAACCGACGGCAAAAAGGGCCATCACGGCCCAGGTGCCCCGGGGGGTCTCGATATCGGGCGCGTCGCGGTCGGGCTCGGGGCCGTCGCCGGTTGCCATCACCACACCTCCATGTCGGGGCCGGAAGGTGTATCCTAACGAGCGCACCGACGGCGGCATTGATCCTCACCAAACGACAAAGCTCGGTGGCTCCATGTGGGCGTGCTCCGACGCTTCGCTATGAATCCGGAGCCCGGCGTCCGCTCGAATCGATGAGTCGGGTGCCGGTACGCCCCCCGGGTCGGCCGTACGCCGTGACTGACCGAGACGTGCACGTAGCGGACGGTGGCCGACCCGGTGGTCTTCGGTCAACGACCTGCTGAGAGGTCACGACCTGGGGCGTGCCAGCACAGGCGCTCGAGCGTGGTACGTCCGCCGTCGGCCGTCACCATGATGAGCCGCATGTCCACCGTCCAGCCACCGCCGTCCGCGGGCGTCACGTCCAGGCGGCGATAGCAGGCGGGAGCATGCGCACTCACACTCGAAGCCGACGCGGTGCCGAGCACCCGCGCGCCCCCCGGTCCCTCGCGGGTCCCGTTGCGGTGGACGTGGCCGTGCAACACCACGTCCACCCGACGATGGGCGAGCAGCCGCGCGAGCGCCGGCGCGTCCTGCAACCCCTTGCGGCGCGAGACCATGCCGGGGAGCGGCGGATGGTGGAGCATCAGGCACCGGAATCCCGCCGCATCCTCGAGTGCCCGATCCAGCCGTGCGAACTGTTGCGCGCCCAGCCGCCCGTACGCCATGAACAGCGGCGAAACCACGGCACTCGAAAGTCCGATCACCGACACCGGCTGATCCGTTTCACCCAGGCGTCTGATGCGGGGAAACGCGTTGTCGGCGGCACCGGCGCCGGCGACATAGTCGGCCCAGTGCCTGAGAACGGCCTCGCCGGAGTCGCCGGCATAGACATCGTGGTTGCCCGGCACCAGCATCACCCGGGAAGGCGGGCCCAGGGACTCGAGCCATTCCACGGCCGTCTCGATCTCCTCCGGCAGCCCCAGGTGGACGAG